>JBASAR010000187.1:0-5934 GCA_049650705.1 Pontixanthobacter sp.
CTGGACGTCGTTTGTCCGGAACGTTCAATGTCCGTCATCGAAGATATCCTCGATCGGCATGTCGAACAGCCGGGCAATACGAAAGGCCAGGGGTAGGGAGGGGTCGTGCTTGCCCGTCTCTACCGCATTCACCGCTTGGCGCGACACGTCAAGGTACTCCGCCAGTTCCGCCTGGCTCCAGTCGCGTTCCGCGCGCAGGACCTTCAGTCGGTTGTTCATTTCGTACCGATGACATGGTGGAAAACCGCGCCCTGATGGAAGGCGAGCAGGGCGAAGATCGCCAGGGTCGACGCCTCGTTCATAAACGCCGGAATGCCGAAGGCATACGGGCTTGCGGGATCATATCCGACGACCGCCATCTCCCCGGCGATATTGGCCATCGAACCGATGTTCAGCAGACCCACGATCGCTGCCCATGCGGCGACAACCGCCATCGCCCAAACGCACCCCGTCCGGACCATCGCCGTGAAGTAGTCGTCGAACCGGTTGGCCAACAGGAATACGGGTGCGAGCAGACCCGCAACAATAAAGCAAAAGGCGGCAACCACCGAAGGTAAGCCGGTCAACGTCCCGATCGCGAGTATCGCCGACACCGCCAATCCAACATAAAGGAAGTAATACATGTAGGACCGTTCGCATTCCGAAGGCGCTTGTGGATCATAAGGCATTCTCGGTTCCCCCGATGATGTAAGGTGCGCCTGACTAAATCTCGCAATGTCCGTAGCCTGTCAATAGAACCTGACATTGTGACAGGCTTTCCTGTCACGGTACGCTATGGCAAACCCATCGCGCCACACGGCATTGACCCTGCCGAACGCTTACGCCAAGGCGCGAAGCCATGAACTCCACCCGCACGATCGATCCGCGCCACAGCTTTCAGGATATGATCCTGACGTTGCACGATTTCTGGGCGGCGCAGGGTTGTCTGATCCTGCAACCTTACGACATGCGAATGGGGGCAGGCACCTTCCATCCTGCCACAACTTTACGCGCGCTTGGGCCGGAGCCATGGAACGCCGCATTCGTGCAGCCCTGCCGAAGGCCGACCGACGGGCGCTATGGCGAAAACCCCAACCGGCTGCAGCATTATTACCAGTATCAGGTCATCCTGAAACCCAGCCCGCCGGACATTCAGGACCTGTACCTCGACAGTCTGCGGGTGATCGGCATCGATCCTATGAAGCATGACATACGCTTCGTGGAGGATGATTGGGAAAGCCCCACTTTGGGCGCATGGGGATTGGGTTGGGAAGTCTGGTGCGACGGAATGGAGGTGACGCAGTTCACCTATTTTCAGCAGATGGGCGGTTTCGATTGCAAACCCGTCGCGGGCGAACTGACATACGGCTTGGAACGGCTCGCCATGTATATTCAGGGTGTGGACAACGTCTACGACCTCGACTTCAACGGGCGCGGCGTTCGCTATGGTCAGGTGTTCCTGGAAAACGAAAAGCAGATGTCGACCTGGAATTTCGACGTCGCCGATACGGACGGCCTGTTGCGATCGTTCAACGCGGCGGAGGCGGAATGCCGCAACGCACTGAATGCCGATCTGCCGATCGCCGCGTATGAGCAGGCGGTCGAAGCCAGTCACATCTTCAACCTGTTGCAGGCGCGTGGCGTGATCAGCGTGCAGGAACGCGCCAGTTATATGGCCCGCGTGCGCGATCTGGCGCGCGGGTCGTGCGAAGCGCATATGGCGGCAAATGCTCCGCAATGGGCGACGCGTTTCCCGGAGTGGAGCGTGTGACTGATTTCCTGCTGGAACTGCGATCCGAAGAAATTCCGGCGCGCATGCAAAAAAGCGCGCGGGCCGAACTGGAGCGGCTGTTCCGGCGGGAGATGGATGGGGCCGGGGTGGAATGCGGAGCGGTGATCGTTTGGTCCACGCCCCGTCGGCTTGCCCTGATCGCGCGGGATATCCCTCTCGAAACGCAAGCGGTGTCGGAAGAATTCAAGGGCCCGCCCGAAGCCGCGCCGGATAAGGCGGTGGACGGCTTCTGTCGCAAGAATGGCCTGACGCGCAACCAGTTGGAAGTGCGCGACGTCAAAGGCCGGCCGACCTATTTCGCGACGATCGACACGCCAGGGCGGGCGATGAAGGACGTTCTGGGCGAAGCGATCCCCGCCATGATCCGCGACTTCGCATGGCCCAAATCGATGCGGTGGGGCGGTGCGTCCCTCGGCACGGAATCATTGCGATGGGTGCGGCCGTTATCGGGTATCGTCGCGCTACTGGGAACCGAGATCGTCGAATGCGAGGTCCATGGCGTCACCTCCGGTGCCGTGACCCTGGGCCATCGGTTTCACCATTCGGGTGACATCACGATCGGCGGCGCGGACGACTACGCTGTGAAGCTGCGCGCGGCGCATGTCGTCGTCGATCACGATGCGCGCGAAACGCTGGTTCGCGACGGTGCGCGACGGGTGTTCGACGATGCGGGGCTGGAAGTCATCGCGGATGAAGATCTGGTGGTCGAGAATGCCGGGCTGACCGAATGGCCCGTGGTGCTGATGGGCGGCTTCGACGAAGCCTATCTTGAATTGCCGCCGGAAGTCATCCGGTTGACCGCCAAACTCAATCAGAAATATTTCATGGGGCAGCGAGCCGATCGAACGCTGGCACCTATGTTCGCCTGCGTGGCGAATATCGAAGCTGCCGATGACGGGGCGGCGATCGTCGCCGGGAATGAACGCGTTCTGGACGCACGGCTTTCCGATGCGCGGTTCTTTTGGGACGTCGATCGCAAACAGACCCTTTCCGAACATGCCGAAGGATTGCAGCGCATTACCTTCCACGAGAAACTGGGCACCGTCGCCGACAAGGTGGAACGCGTGGCGAAGCTCGCGCGGTGGCTGGTCGATGAAGGGGTTGTCGAAGGCGTCGATGCCGACGAGGTCGAAATGGCCGCGCGCCTATGCAAAGCCGATCTGGTGACCGAAATGGTGGGCGAATTCCCCGAATTACAAGGGCTTATGGGCGGCTATTACGCGCATGCCGAGGGACTGCCCGTTGCCATCGCCGATGCCATTCGCGATCATTACAGACCCATGGGGCAGAAAGACGACGTGCCAACCGCACCGGTAACGGTCGCGGTCAGTCTGGCGGACAAGCTCGACACGCTGGCCGGCTTTTACATTATCGGTGAACAGCCAACGGGATCGAAAGACCCGTTCGCGTTACGCCGCGCCGCGCTCGGCGTCATTCGGCTTATCCTCGTGAATGGGTTGCGTCTGCGGTTGGGCAATCCGCTTTCGGATCACATGCTGGACATCCCCTCATTCGCGGCTGTCCCACATGCGTCCGCCGTGAACGACCTCAAAAGGTTCATTGCAGACCGCCTGATGGTGCAGCAGCGCGACAAAGGCGTTCGCCATGATCTGGCCGATGCGGTATTCAACCTGCAGGGGAACGACGATCTGGTGATTGCCGTGGCCCGGGTACAGGCGCTGCAGTCGTTCATTGAGGGTTCGGATGGCGCCAACCTTCTCGCTGGATATAAACGGGCGGGAAACATTTTGAAGAAAGAAGGCATGTCACGCGATGCAATCGACAGCCGCACGAATGATCTTTCCTACACGCCCGAACCTGCCGAAAAGGCGCTGATCGATGCGCTCGATACCGCCGAACCGCAGGCGCGCCAGGCGACCGAGCGGGAAGATTTCGCCGCCGCAATGTCCGCGCTTGCCAGTCTTCGCGCCCCGATCGATCGATTTTTCGAAGAGGTTACCGTGAACGACGATGATGTGGACAAACGCTCCGCGCGTCTCGCATTGCTGGCCCGGTTCAAGACGGCTGTACATGGCGTAGCCGATTTCAGCCGGATCGAAGGATGATCGGACCGCATCGAATTTTTCACCCTGGACCGTGTAACAAGCGGTCCAAGTGTCGCTAGGGTACGAGATAATGAAGCAGCAAACAGTCTATCCTTTCGGCGGCGATGCCGATCATTCCGACGTCCGACAGAAAGACAAGGGCATCACCGGCGGCAAAGGTGCCAATCTCGCCGTGATGGCGGAAATCGGTCTGCCGGTTCCGCCGGGGTTCACCATCACGACCGAAGAATGCGTGTCATATTTGGCGGATGGTGCCGATTTCTCGCAGGAATTGCGGGACCATGTCGCGGCGGCTTTGGAACATATCGAACGCACGGTCGGCAAACGTTTGGGCGACAGCGACGATCCGCTATTGGTATCGGTCCGTTCCGGCGCACGCGTATCGATGCCGGGAATGATGGACACGGTCCTCAATCTTGGCCTGAACGACGAGACGGTCGAGGGTTTGGCGGCGAGTTCGGGCGATCCGCGGTTCGCGTGGGACAGCTATCGCCGGTTCATTCAGATGTATGCCGATGTCGTGTTGGGCGTGGACCATGGACTGTTCGAAGAAGCCTTGGAGATCGCGAAGGAAGACAAGGGCTTATATAACGATACCGACATGACGTATGAAGACTGGCGGGCATTGGTCGACCAGTTCAAGAGCATCGTCCGCGACCAGCTGGGCCGGGAATTCCCTCAGGACGTATCCCATCAACTTTGGGGCGCCATTGCCGCCGTCTTCGACAGTTGGGATAGCGATCGGGCGAAGATCTATCGCCGTTTGAACGACATCTCCGCCAAATGGGGCACCGCCGTCAATGTGCAGGCCATGGTGTTCGGCAATATGGGCGATACCAGCGCCACCGGCGTCGCCTTCACCCGCGATCCCGCCACCGGTGAAAAGGCGTATTACGGCGAGTATCTGATCAATGCACAGGGGGAAGATGTTGTCGCCGGCATCCGCACGCCGCAGTATCTGACCAGGGCTGCACGCGAAGCGGCAGGCGCCAAACCACTCAGTATGGAAGAGGCATTGCCGGATGCCTATGGCGAGCTGACGGAGGTATTCGCGCTCCTCGAAAAGCATTATCGCGATATGCAGGATATCGAATTCACGGTGCAGGACGGCAAGCTGTGGATGCTTCAAACCCGTACTGGCAAACGCACGGCGAAGGCGGCGCTGAAGATGGCCGTCGATATGGTGGGCGAAGATCTGATCGACGAGAAAGAAGCCATCCTTCGCGTCGACCCCATGGCGCTCGACCAGCTGTTGCATCCCACACTCGATCCCGATGCCCCCCGCGATGTCCTTGCAACGGGGTTGCCCGCATCGCCCGGGGCGGCCAGCGGCGTTATCGCCCTCGATGCGGACCGAGCCGAGGATCTCGCGGCGCAGGGCGTATCCGTCATACTGGTTCGAGTGGAAACCAGTCCCGAAGATATTCACGGGATGCATGCTGCCCGGGGTATCTTGACCGCACGCGGCGGCATGACGTCACATGCGGCAGTAGTGGCACGGGGAATGGGGCGACCCTGCGTATCGGGCGCATCGGCGCTGTCGATCGACATCAAGGCACGAACCGTGCGAATCGGCGATCGCGATCTAACCGAAGGCGATATGCTGACCCTCGATGGAAGCAATGGCCAGATCATGGGTGGTGAGGTCGCGACCATCGAACCGGAAATGGATGGCGATTTCGGCACCATAATGGAATGGGCCGACCGCTATCGGCGCATGCGCGTTCGCACGAATGCCGAAACACCCGCCGACTGCCGCATGGCACGCCAGTTCGGGGCGGAGGGTATCGGACTTTGCCGGACCGAACATATGTTCTTCGATGCCGATCGTATCAGCGCCGTTCGCGAGATGATATTGGCGGAAGACGAGCAGGGCCGACGCGACGCCCTGGCGAAATTGTTACCGGAACAGCGTTCCGATTTTCAGACCATTTTCGACGTTATGGCCGGTCTGCCATGCACGATCCGTTTACTCGATCCCCCGCTGCATGAATTTCTTCCCCATACCGACGAGGAGTTCGCCGAACTGGGACGCACCAGCGGGTTGGATGAAAGCCGGCTGAAACGGCGTGCGGCGGAGTTGCACGAATTCAACCC
>JBASAR010000188.1:0-4012 GCA_049650705.1 Pontixanthobacter sp.
TGGCCCCCGGAGGCGCGGTAATGTCCCAAGCGTCGTCATCCGCTTCGGCATCTGCCGGCAGCGTGCCTTCTGCGGTTTCGTCCACCGGCACGACCGGGTCCATATCCGGCTGCGGTGCGATCACGTCGTTTTCCGGCGCTTCACTTTCGGCCACCTCCCGATCGCTATCTTGCGCCAGAACAGGCGCGGCCATGATCGGCTGGAGAGCGAACAGGCTGGAACACAGCAGCAGGGACGAAGGCTTCATGACGCAAATCCTCTCGATATTTTTCTCTTCGCCGTTCTAGGCAAAGCGGCGGCGTTTGCCACCATTCTTATAATCGGGGCGCGCGCGTATGTGCGCATGTGGTGGGGAAGCGGCAACGACAGCCGGTTGGATGCCCCGTGAGGATTCGAACCTCAATTGACGGAGTCAGAGTCCGTAGTCTTACCATTAGACGACGGGGCATCAGGGTCGCGCGGTTGGGATAACCGATGGCGCGCTGGCCGTATGTTCGGGCGGATAGTTTTTGCACCGGTCCCGGTCAAGCCCCCCGGTCCAGCCTTCGGTCGAGTCGATCCGGGTGAGACCAACGCCCTTGTGCCTATGCCGCTTGGGCGTTAGCATCCTTTCCAAGTCCTTGCGGTATATTCCGCAAGAGGAAAACGAAAGTACGATGCTTATGGCGGATTTCTCTCCGCCGGACGACGACATAAGGGCTGGCCAAAGAGGGGCCGATCAGTCCGGCACGGTGGCCGATACGCGCCGCCGCTCCCCCTCTCAACCCGATGCGGATGCTGCCAATGCCGCCGATGGGGGCGAAACACGCTCCGATGCCGGACAGGCCGCCCAACGGCGGCCGGTGCCCGACAGGCGGCAGGCCTATGCCGCGCTGGATTTGGGAACCAACAATTGCCGGCTGCTGATCGCGCGTCCGTCGGGCGAGGATTTCACTGTGATAGACGCGTTCAGCCGGGTGGTGAAACTGGGCGAAGGGCTGGCCAAATCCGGCCGCCTCAGCGACCGGGCGATGGAACGGACATTGAGCGCGCTTAAGGTCTGTGCCGAGAAACTGCGCAAGCGCAACGTGCACCTCGCCCGCTCGGTCGCCACGGAGGCTTGCCGCCGCGCCGCCAATGGTTCCGCCTTCATCGAACGGGTGCGGGACGAAACCGGCATCGCGCTCGACATCATATCGGCGGAGGAAGAGGCGCGGCTGGCTGTGCTGGGCTGCCACGTCCTGCTCGAAGATACGCAAAGCCCGGCGGTGATTTTCGACATCGGTGGCGGATCGACCGAACTTATCCTGATCGAACCGGGCGGGAAGGTGCCGCGCATACTCGACTGGCAAAGCGTGCCGTGGGGGGTCGTATCGCTGACCGATACGGTCGGCGGATCGGAAGCGGACGAGGCGCAGCGTCTGATGCGCTACGACCGGATGCGCAATATCGTGGCGGACAGCTTCGCCGCGTTTGCGGAGCGGATTACCGTGCGGTCGCGGGGCGCGCGCAAGATCCGCCTGCTGGGCACCAGCGGCACGGTCACCACGCTCGCCAGCCTGCATCTGGAACTGCCGCAATACGACCGGCGGCAGGTCGACGGGCTGATCGTGCCGGCTCGCGCAATGCGGGACATCAGTACGCGGCTGTCGCGCATGTCGCCCGCCGAACGCGGCGAGTTGCCCTGCATCGGCAACGACCGTGCCGATCTGGTGGTGGCAGGATGCGCTATATTGGAAGCAATTATGGATATCTGGCCCGCCGAGCGGTTGGGCGTGGCCGATCGCGGCATTCGCGAAGGCATCCTGCGTAGCCTTATGGCCGCCGACGCGCGCGGCGAACGCCGCCGTTCCGAACTGCGCGGCATTTGATGGGCAGACCGACATGAAAGACGCGTTATGACCCGGGCGGGCGATCCCGACAAACGCGTGCGGACCGCGAAGAAACGCAGCCAGTCGTCGATCAAGTGGCTGGAGCGGCAGTTGAACGATCCGTATGTCAAACAGGCGAAGGCGGACGGCTATCGCAGCCGTGCGGCCTATAAGCTGATCGGACTGGACGAAAAATTCCATGTTCTGCGCGGGGTGCGGCGCGTTGTCGATCTCGGGATCGCGCCGGGCGGCTGGGCGCAGGTGGTCCGCCGCACGCATCCCAAAGCGGCGATCGTGGGTATAGATCTGCTTGAAACCGACCCGATCGAAGGGGTCACAATCCTGCAGATGGATTTCATGGACGATGCAGCGCCGGCCGCCCTGATCGCCGCGCTGGACGGGCCGCCGGATCTGGTGATGTCCGACATGGCCGCCAATACGGTGGGCCATAAGCAGACGGACCATCTGCGCACCATGGGGCTGGTCGAAGCGGGCGCCTGGTTCGCGGTGGAAACGTTGGAGCCGGGCGGCACCTATATTGCCAAAGTGTTGGCGGGCGGGACCGACCGCGACCTGCTCGACCTGCTGAAAAAGCATTTCAAGACGGTCAAACACGCCAAGCCGCCGGCCAGCCGCAAGGCTTCATCCGAATGGTATGTCGTGGCTCAGGGGTTCAAGGGCCGCGACTGAACGGCCAACGATCAAACCCGACCTAATAACTAGGCCAGGTAGCCCTACTCGACCGGGTTGGTCGTTCCGGTACCGACGACTGGCTGCGCCGCACCCATTGCGCCGGCCGCTTCCATCGCGCTGGGATCGGCACCATCGACCGCGCCGGGACCCTCGCCCGCGCCGTCGACGCCTTCTTCACCCTCGGCCCCTTCGACTACGGGGGCGGGCAATGGCAGGTTGGAACCCAACGAGTTGAGATAGACGATGATGTCGGCGCGCTGTTCGTCGTTCTTCAGTCCGGCGAACCCCATGGACGTGCCGGGGATGTAGGCACGCGGGTTGATCAGCCATTTGTTCATGGCTTCCCAATCCCAGACGCCGCCCTTGTCTTTTAAGGAATCGCTGTAACCGAACGAAGGCGAATGGCCGATATTGGCACCCATTATGCCATGCAGGTTAGGACCCTGTCCGGCCGCGCCGCCGGAATTGAAACTGTGGCAGGTGCCGCACCGCGCCGCCGCCTGTTGTTCGCCGGCGGTAATGTCCGCCGCGGCAAGCAGTGTGCCGATGTCGGGGCCGCTGTCGCCGCCTTCCGCATCGGCCACTTCGACCGGATAACCCAGCTTTTCCGGCCGTTCCAGATCGAACACGCGCAGGAATATGCTCGACAGGCCGAGGGCGATGATGCCCGAAAACAGAACCCAGCCGGCGGCGGTGTTGAAACGATCGTCCATGCGCAAACAAACCCGAATAAAACAGAAAATCTGTGTGTTCGCGCCGATGTAAAGCTGCCTGCGCCATATCGCAAGGGTCGCGATTGCATGCAATGTTGTCGCGGTTGCATTACCGCCCACAGACCGCCGCCGCATGGCAGAACCATTGCCGTGCGCGATGATGGCGGATAGCAGCGTTCGCGATATGCGCAGCTTCCCCCAACCCGCCCTCGCCATGGTCGAAACGATGCAGCGCGCCGCGACGAAAGCGCCGGACCGCGCAGTGGCGTTTCAGGGTTGCCCCGGCTCCAATTCCCATCGCGCGGCGGGCGAAGCGTGCGGCGATCATCTGCCGCTGCCGTGTTTCAGTTTCGAAGATGCGCTGGATGCCGTCGATACCGGCCGGGCGGGATGCGCGATCATCCCCATCGAAAACAGCCGGAACGGCCGCGTCGCCGATATTCACTTCCTGCTGCCCGAAAGCGGACTGACGATCGTGGGCGAACATTTCATGCCCATCACCCACGCGCTGATGGCGGTCCCCCATGCCGATGGCACGCTGGGCCCGTTCGAAGCCGCCTACAGCCATCCGCAGGCGCTGGGCCAGTCGCGGCTGTATCTGCGCCAGCGCGGCATCGTGCCATTGAGCCATGCGGATACGGCAGGGGCGGCGGCTTTCGTGGCGGAACGGGCCGATCCGACCATGGCCGCCATCGCGCCGCGTCTTGCCGCCGATCTATACGGCTTGACCATCGTGGACGACCGGGTGGAGGATGC
>JBASAR010000189.1:0-3159 GCA_049650705.1 Pontixanthobacter sp.
GGTTGAAATCGGGCGGCACGACCAGCGGGGCCTGTCGCTGCACCGCGAATTCGTCCGGCCGGTCGCGGCCCAGAATCCCGCCGCCGCTGCCACATGCGGCCAGCATGGCGCTGGTGCCGGCGAGGCATAGGATGGTCGAAAGCTTACGCATGATGGTTCTCCGCGGGCGTTGAAGTTTGGTGTGCCGCCTCGTTTGGTTCATCGTCCCTGTCCTCGGCATTATCGCGCACGAAGAACGAACGCACAAGGATGATGACGACGCCGATACTGATCGCCGCATCGGCGACATTGAAGATCAGGAACGGCCGGAATTCGCCGAAATGCAGATCGGCGTAATCGATGACGTAGCCGTAGGAATACCGGTCGACGATATTGCCCAGTGCGCCGCCAAGAATAAGGGCGAGCCCGATGATATCTTCGAACGCCCGTTCGCGAAACATCCAGATGGCCACCACCACGGCTATGACCGCGGTCACCAGCACCAGCCCCCATCGCATTTCGGGCGACGTCGCCTCGAACATGCCGAGTGATACGCCGAAATTCTGGGTCCAGCGCAAATCGAAGAACGGCAGTAATTCGATCACGCCACCGGGTTGCTCGCGCAGCGCCAGCGGGCCGGTCATCAGGCGTTTGAGGAACTGATCGACCGCAAAGATGGCAATCGCGATCGCGAGGCCGGCGAAGCGGTGTTTGCGAATTTCGTTCATGCCGCCGTATCCAGCTGCGTAACCACGGCATCGCACCGGTCGCATAATGCGCCATCTTCCAAGACATCGGGCAGCAGTCGCCAGCAGCGACCGCATTTGTGGTGGTGGGTGCGGGTTACGGTCATGCCGTCGCCCTGACCGCGCACCACTGACGCGGCGATGAACAGTTCCGCCAGATCGTCGTCGGTGAACCCTTCCGGTACGCGCGCGGCGGGGACGGTCACATCCGCCTCCAGCCCCGAACGAATGGTCTTTTCACGGCGCAACGGCTCGATGGCTTCCATCACGTCTTCGCGCAAAGCGCGCAACGCGGCCCAGCGTTCGGTATCGGCGGCCACTTGCGGAATGTCGGGCCATTCGAGCAGATGGACGCTGCCGCCCTGCTCCCCATCGTCGGGGTAACGCGCCAGCCAAACCTCCTCTGCCGTATGGATAAGCACCGGCGCGGTGTAGCGGATGAGGGCGTGGAACAGGATATCCAACACCGTGCGATAGGCCCGCCGCCCCGCATCGTCCGCACCATCGCAATAGAGGCTGTCCTTGCGGATATCGAACAGGAAGGCGGACAGGTCTTCGGCGCAGAATTCCACCAGCAGGCGGGTGTATGCGTTGAAATCGTAATCCTGCACGGCCTGCCGCAGTTTCGCATCCAGCGCGGCCAGACGCGACAAGATATACACTTCCAGTTCCGGGATCGGCGTGTCGTCGCCCATTTCGCCAACATATCCGTCCAATGCGCCCAGCATATAGCGGAAGGTGTTGCGCAGCTTGCGGTAGGTGTCGCCCACGCCCTTCAGGATCTCGTCGCCGATGCGGTGATCTTCAGTGTAGTCGACGGAAAGCGCCCATAGGCGAATGATGTCCGCACCATATTGGTCCATGATCGTCAGCGGATCGACCGTGTTGCCCAGCGATTTGGACATCTTGAAACCCTTGGCATCCATGGTGAAGCCGTGGGTCAGCACTGCCTTGTATGGTGCGCGGCCCCGCGTGCCGCAGCTTTCGAGCAGAGAGGACTGGAACCAGCCGCGATGCTGGTCGCTGCCTTCAAGATACAGGTCGGCGGGGCTGGCGAGTTCGGGCCATTCACCGGATTCGAGGACGAAGGCGTGCGTGGAGCCGCTGTCGAACCATACGTCGAGAATGTCGCGGACCATCTCGTAATCGTCCGGATTGCGGTCGGGGCCGAGAAACTCCGCCGCGCGGGCTTCATCCCACGCATCGACGGTATCGGCAGCGATGGCGGCCTGAATGCGCGCGTTGACTGCCGGATCGACCAGCAATTCGCCGCTGGTGCGATGGACGAATACGGCCAGCGGCACGCCCCATGCGCGCTGCCGGCTGATCAGCCAGTCGGGCCGCCCCTCGACCATGGAACGCAGGCGGTTGCGCCCTTTTTCCGGCACGAAGCGGGTGGCGGCGATTTCGGACAGGGCGGTCTGGCGAAGGGTCGCGCCGCTATCGCGCGGTTCATCGATCGCGATGAACCACTGCGGGGTGCAGCGGTAGACGACCTTGGCCTTGGACCGCCAGCTATGCGGGTAGCTGTGGCGGTAATCCGCGCTGGCCGACAACAGCGCCCCCGCGTCGCGCAGGTCGGAGCAAATCGGCCCGTCCGGCGCGTTGAAGGGTTTGTTGATGACGCTGCGGCGGCGTTCCTTGCCGTCAGCATCCACGTCGTCCGCGCCCAGCCACAGCCAGTCGTCGCGGTAGCGCCCATCGCCCATGACCGCGAAAACCGGATCAATGCCGTTCGCCTTGCACAGATCGAAATCGTCCTCGCCATGATCGGGCGACATGTGGACGATGCCGGTGCCGCTGTCGGTGGTGACGAAATCGCCCGCCAGCATGGGGCGCGGTTTGGCGTAGAACCCGCCGAGATGGTGCATCGGGTGGCGGACCATGGTTCCGGCGAGATCGGAGCCTTTGATGGACTTAATTTCGTCTATATAGACGTTCGTGCTAGTTGAGTTAGAATTCACATTCCACGAACGGGATTGAAGCGCCTCTTTCAATGGGCGTGCAACGATTACTCTTGCAACATCGCGCCAGGGATGGGCTTTCATCGACCGCCGTTCACGCTCGCGCTGCTCCGACCCGCCGTCACCAACAGACGATCCAGCAGGCATTACTTCGCATAAAACATATTCAATATCTGGCCCATAAGCGAGCGCCTGGTTCACCGGGATCGTCCAAGGTGTCGTCGTCCAAATCACCGCATGCGCGCCGACCAGTTCGGGCACGCCGCTCTCGACGATCTCGAACGCCACATCGATCTGTGGGCTATCCGTCAGGTCCTGATATTCAACCTCCGCATCGGCCAGCGCGGTTTCTTCCACCGGGCTCCACATGACCGGTTTCGATCCGCGATAGAGCTGGCCGGTCTCGGCGAATTTGTGCAGCTCGCCCACGATCGCGCCTTCGGCTTGCGGGCGCATGGTCAGATAGGGTT
>JBASAR010000190.1:0-4922 GCA_049650705.1 Pontixanthobacter sp.
TGAAACCCGTACACCGCCGCATTTTGTTCGCCAGTCAGGAAGGCGGATTTGTCGCCGGGCGGCCCTACCGCAAATCGGCGAAGATCGTCGGCGACGTGATGGGGAATTATCACCCCCATGGCGACAGTGCGATTTACGACGCGTTGGCCCGCATGACGCAGGACTGGTCGCTCCGCGTTCCTCTTGTCGACGGCCAGGGCAATTTCGGATCGATGGACCCCGACCCGCCCGCATCTATGCGCTATACCGAAGCGCGTCTGGCGAAGGTCGCGAACGCCCTGCTCGACGATCTCGACAAGGACACCGTAGACTTCGCGGAAAATTACGACGGATCGCGGCAGGAGCCGCAGGTGTTGCCAGCGCGCTTTCCGAACCTTCTGGTGAATGGGGCCGGCGGCATCGCCGTCGGCATGGCGACCAACGTGCCGCCGCATAATCTGGGCGAAGTGATCGATGGCTGCTTTGCCTTCATCGACAATCCGGCGATTACATCCGAAGAACTCTTCGACATCATTCCGGGGCCCGATTTCCCAACATCGCCGCTTATTTTGGGACAGTCCGGTGCGCGGGCGGCCTATACGACGGGCCGCGGATCGATCCTGATGCGTTGCCGTCATGAAATCGAGACGAAACGGGGCGATCGCGAAAGCATCGTGCTCACATCCATTCCGTTCCAGGTCGGCAAATCCAATCTGGTCGAGAAATTGGCGGAAGCCGCGAAGGAAAAACGCATCGAAGGCGTTGCTGACATTCGTGACGAATCGAACCGGCTGGGTATGCGTGTGGTCGTCGACCTGAAACGCGATGCGACGGCCGAAGTGGTCCTCAACCAGATTTGGCGTCATACCCCCGCCCAATCCTCGTTTCCGGCCAATATGCTCGCCATACGCGGTGGACGCCCCGAAACGCTCATGCTGCGCGACATCATTCAAGCGTTCATTGCCTTCCGCGAAGAAGTGATAACACGTCGCACCAAATTCGAATTGAACAAAGCGCGCGATCGCGCCCATACTCTGCTTGGGCTGGTTGTGGCGGTATCCAATCTGGACGAAGTCGTGGCCATGATCCGCGGCGCGCCCAACCCCGCCGCCGCCCGCGCGACTTTGCGAGAGAAACGGTGGCCGATCGGCGACATCGCGCAATATATCGAACTGATCGAAGCCATCGAACCGACCGCCGATCAGGAGGGCGGTACCTATCAGCTATCCGAACGACAGGTGAAGGCTATTTTGGAGTTGCGGCTTCATCGCCTGACCGCGCTTGGTCGTGATGAAATTGGCGATGAACTCAAAGCGTTGGCTACCGATATCGGGGAATATCTTTCCATTCTGGCAGACCGCCGCAAACTGTACGGTGTGTTACGCGACGAACTGCAGGAAATCCGCGACGCTTACGCGACCCCTCGCCTGTCGGAAATCGCGCCCGCGTGGGATGGATTGGAAGATGAAGATCTGATCGAACGTGATGAGATGGTCGTGACCGTCACACTCGATGGATACATCAAACGCACGCCCCTTTCGACCTTCCGAGCGCAGAACCGTGGCGGCAAAGGCCGGGCGGGTATGGCAACGAAGGAAGAAGACGCGATCAGTGAAATGTTCGTGACCAGCACCCACAACCCGGTGCTGTTCTTCTCGACATCCGGCAAAGTCTATCGAATGAAGGTCTGGAAATTGCCGGAAGGCGGGCCGACGACGCGCGGGCGTCCGATCATCAATCTACTCCCCTCGCTCGACAGTGACGAAACCATACGCACCGTCCTGCCGCTGCCTGAAGATGAAGACAGCTGGGGCACTCTCAATGTCGTTTTCGCGACCAAACTGGGTAATGTGCGCCGCAACAGTATGGATTCTTTTGCCAATATTCCTTCGAACGGGAAATTGGCAATGCGCTTCGACGATGCGTCGAAGGATCGGCTGATCGGTGTCGCATTGCTAGAAGCGGGAGACGACGTGCTGCTGGCGACCAAATTGGGTCGAGCGATCCGTTTCGGCGGAGAAGACATCCGTGAATTTCAAAGTCGCACGTCGACCGGGGTGCGCGGTATGAAGCTTAAACCCGATGACGAGGTGGTTTCACTCTCCATTCTTCATGGCGGCAGCGCGACGCCGGACGAACGCGACGCGTATCTAAAGCTTGCGCCATGGAAGGCGGATGAAGATGCCCCTACATTGTCGGGCGATCATGCCGATATGGCCGATGCCGAAGAGTTCATTCTGACCGTATGCGCCAATGGCTATGGCAAATTGTCTTCCGCCTACGAATACCGCCGCGCCGGGCGCGGTGGACAGGGCATCACCAACATCGACAACATCGACCGCAACGGTTCGGTTGTCGCCAGCTTCACCGCAACCAAATCCGATCAATTGATGCTGGTAACAGATCAGGCGAAGCTCATCCGCATCAGCCTCGATACGTTGCGTGTGATCGGACGTGCAAGTGCCGGTGTTCGTCTGTTCAATGTGGACGACAAGGAACAGATTGACAGCGTTGCCAAGCTGGACGAAGACGAAACCCCGGAAAACGAGGCGGAGGAACTGGTAGTCGAGGAAATGGTCGCACGGGCGGGCGGCGGTGATCAAACCGACATTCCGGACGACCGTGAAGTGTAATGATTCGCGTTAAGTTTATTGCGTCGTAGGCGCGCGAAAGGTCCGGACGATGCCGACCACAATGAGCAATTGGCCCGTGAAATAAACGGGCCAATACAGGGTAGTAGTCGTTTCGGTCGTAACCGCACCGGCCCAACCCGCGAATAGCACCGTATGGGCGGCAATGAGAAGTAACACGCCAATACCGACCCGGTAGCGGGAAAAGACGCTTATCCAGGCAAGGCCGCTCATTACGCCAAGTACCATCCCATATAGCGCGACGTAGATATTCTGCGTCGGCAACCAAACCAGAAGCGGGGTGAGCAACGTCAGTGCCCACGCCGCGGCGATTTGCGATACCGGAAGCGGCGCCCGCCGGTGACGCAAATAAAACACGATACCGATGAGTTGGGCGATAGCGAAAAGGGCGGTGCCTATCATAATGTCCCTTTCCAAACCCATGTCAGCCAAAGCACTGATCGCGAGTATCGTGGCCAGTAATCTGCCGTCCAAACCGGAGATGCGACGCCAGGCATAGGTCGCAAGCGCCAGGCAGCTCGCACCCTTTGCCGGGATCGCAATCACTGGCTGCGATTGGCTGATGTAAAAAAGCATGGCGGCAAAGCACGCTGCCACCAGCCAGGGTCTGTGTTCGATCAATGCGCGCTTCGTCATACCTATCCTCTATCCTCGGCATCCACGGTTGATCGGACGATCCGCTTGATCCCCGCCCCGTTCGGCTCCTAGAGACCAATGATGAACTATCAGGTCCATATCATCGGTGGCGGGCTGGCCGGGAGCGAAGCCGCATGGCAGTTGGCCGAGCGCGGCATTCGCGTCCGATTGTCGGAGATGCGCGGCGGCGGAGATACCACCCCTGCCCATCACACCGATCGATGCGCCGAACTGGTTTGTTCCAACAGCTTTCGTTCAGACGATCACGAGAAGAACGCGGTCGGGTTGCTGCATCATGAAATGCGCGGCCTCGGTTCGCTTATCATGGCCGCCGGTGCGGTCGCGCAGGTTCCCGCCGGCTCTGCAATGGCAGTCGACCGGGACATGTTCGCTGGCGAAGTCGAACGACGCTTGTCGGCGCATCCCAATATCGAAATCGTCCGGGAAAGGATCGACACGCTTCCCGACAACGGGCTTGTCATCGTCGCGACGGGTCCGTTGACGGCCGCGTCGCTGGCTGACAGCATCGTCGAAGCCACCGGGCAGGATCGACTAGCATTTTTCGATGCGATTGCGCCGATCGTGTATCGCGACAGCATCGATATGGACGTTTGCTGGATGCAGTCGCGTTGGAACAAGGTTTCGCAAGGCGCGCCATCCGTCAACGGGTCGGAAGGGGATTACATCAATTGCCCCATGACCCGTGACGAATACCGCGCGTTTCATCAGGGATTGCTGGACGGAGAAAAAACGCAGTTCAAACAGTGGGAGCAGGATACGCCCTATTTCGAAGGGTGCATGCCGATCGAAGTTATGGCGGGGCGCGGTCTGGACACCCTCCGGTTCGGACCGATGAAGCCGGTCGGGCTGGACGATCCGCGGACCACTTGCGAAGAATTTCCGCAAGGTCGGTGGCCGCATGCGGTTGTGCAATTGCGGCAGGACAACGCGCTGGGCACGCTTTGGAACATGGTCGGGTTCCAGACCAAAATGACGTATGGGGCGCAAGTCGAACTGTTTCGGACCATTCCCGGGCTGAAGCATGCCGAATTCGCACGTCTTGGCGGACTGCATCGCAATACATTCCTGAACGCGCCGACCGTGCTCGACCGGCAACTGCGATTGAAAGCCGCACCGCATATTCGGTTCGCCGGGCAGATCACCGGATGCGAAGGCTATGTCGAAAGTGCTGCAATCGGGCTTCTCACAGGCATCATGGCGGCAACGGAACTGGCGCATCAGGAATGGTCCGCCCCGCCTGCGACGACTGCGATGGGTGCGCTGCTTTCCCACATAACCGGCGATGCCAATGCAGAAAACTATCAGCCCATGAACGTCAATTTCGGGCTCTTCCCGCCTTTGCACGACATCAAAAAGAAGCAACGCAAGGAAGCCTATACCGGCCGGGCAAAAGAAGATTTCGGTACTTGGACGCATCAAGGATTGCGCGCGACAGTTTAGCGGCTTCGCTTTTTAGCAGCGGCAGCCCGGCTTCTTCGATTTACGTTTGGGGCGCGTCGTCGCGAACTCGCTGGCAGTCAGCCGTTCGTTATTATCGGCATCGGCGCCTTCGAATTTGGTAACGGTCGCCACGGCCCATTCTTCGAAGGTCAACAAATTGTTGCCGTCCTTGTCCAGTTTGCGAAACGCGCTGGT
>JBASAR010000191.1:0-3429 GCA_049650705.1 Pontixanthobacter sp.
GGACCGCTCTTCCTCTCGCGATACCGCGAGCCAGGACCGCGCAGTGCTGGCCCTGGCGGGATGGCATATCCGATCGATATGGCGCAAAAACGCACGGTGTTCGTCCGCATTCGCAATCGTCAGCCGCTCCTCGCACACCGTCAGCCCGTCCTGTAGCGACAGCACGCGTTCCCCCTGCGGACTGGCATCGACGATCCGCCCCACGGCATCCACCATGATCGTGGCCGATCGTGTCAGCGCAAGGCGCGGCGGGGCGGCAGCCAGTTGCGCTGCACGATCGAGATGGCTGAAGACGGTCGCATGCAGGTCCCGCTGGCGCGCAGTCACTGCCTTTTGTTCGGGCGGGGTGTGCAGGGCCAGCCCGACGCTGAGATCGCTGCCCGTCGGGCTGATCCACGTGTGATAGTCGCCGCTGCCGAAATCATTGTGAATGAATTCGCACCAGCTGTTCGGATCGTCCGACAGGAAATCGTCGGTCGTCTTGAATTCGAACCGCCCGCCATGGGTGCGGTCGAACCGGAAGCCTGGATCGAGCGTGAACAGTTCCGTGCGGTAAAGTTCCATCGCATCGTCGAGCTTGGAGCTTTCCGATCCAACCACGCTGCTCGCCCGCAGCGCCCCGGTATGTTCATCGACGACGGCCAGAAATGCCACCCTGGCGCCGGAGAGTTCCACGAAATTTTCCATCGCCCGCTGCCATTTGTGCGGTTCTCGCGATGCTTCGTAGATGTCGCCGATGATGGCACCCAGCGGATCGGTCGGTGGATTGGTGTCCTGCAATTTCACTCCCCCCCAGAAGCGCCCCGTCATTGGGGTAAGGTTATTTGACTATTGAACAAAGAACGGGTCGTCTACCCCAATCGGGTGATGCGGGGGGTCGTCGCGCGCCGTACATCCAGCGATGCGACCCGAAGAGCTTTGACGGCTCTTAACTGACAGGGGGGCGGTTTCGATCGTCCCCCTTTTTTGGGACGGGCCGTGGCGGTCAGGTTCCGGGAATATATAGTGCGGGGTTCAGGCGGCGGGTGCCTGCCGCCGGTAACTCAACGCTTCGGCGATGTGCACGCGGCCGACCGTCTGCGTGCCGGTGAAATCCGCGATCGTGCGGGCGACCCGCAGCATTCTTGTATAGGCGCGGGCGGACAGGCGCAGGGTCTGGGCGGCCTGCAACAGGAATTTGCGTCCTTCCTCGTCAGGGGTGGCGAAGCGTTCCAGCGCGTCACCATCCAGTTCGGCATTGGTCCGTGCGCCCGTATCTGCGTACCGCGCGGTCTGGATGGCGCGGGCGGCGGCGACCCGGGCGGCGACTTCGGCGCTGCCTTCCGCCGGCGGGGGCAGGGCGAGGTCCATCGCGCTCACCGGATCGACATCGACATGCAGATCGATCCGGTCGAGCATCGGGCCCGACACCTTGCTTTGATAGTCGATGGCACATTTCGGTGCCCGGCTGCAGGCGAGCGCCGGATCGCCCAGATGGCCACAGCGGCACGGGTTCATCGCGGCGACCAGCTGCACCCGGGCGGGGAAGGTCACATGCGCGTTGGCGCGGGCGACATCGACTTTGCCTGTCTCGATCGGCTGGCGCAGCGAATCGAGCACCGCGCGCTGAAATTCCGGCAGCTCGTCCAGAAACAATACGCCCAGATGCGCCAGACTGACCTCGCCCGGTTTTACTTTCAGCCCCCCGCCGGTCAGCGCCGCCATACTGGCCGAATGATGCGGCGCGCGAAACGGGCGCGCGTGGCTGATTCGTCCGCCTTCCAGCGTTCCGGCGACCGACTGGATCATCGACACCTCCAGCGCTTCCGACGGATCGAGCGGCGGCAGGATGCCGGGCAGACAGGATGCGAGCAGACTCTTGCCCGCGCCCGGCGGCCCGTTCATCAGCAGGTTGTGATTGCCCGCCGCCGCGATTTCCAGCGCGCGCTTGGCGGTCTCCTGTCCCTTCACCTGTTTGAGATCGGCAGTGGGCGGGGCGGGTTCGACCTTGCCGGGTGCCGGTACGGGCAGAACGGCGGTGCCTTTCAAATGGTTGAGCAGGGCGAGCAGATCGGGCGCGGCGCAGATCGGCACCCCGCTGGCCCAGCGCGCTTCGGCCCCCTGCGATGTCGGGCAAATGAGCCCCGCCTCCTGCTCGCTCGCATGGAGCGCCGCCAGCAACACGCCGGGCGACGCCACGACACGGCCATCCAGCGCCAGTTCGCCCACTGCGATCCAGTCGCCGAGCTGCTCCGCATCGGTCACGCCCATCGCCGCCAGCAATGCGAGCGCGATGGGCAGATCGTAATGCGACCCTTCCTTGGGGAGGTCGGCGGGCGACAGGTTGATGGTGATACGCTTGGGCGGCAGCGCCAGCCCCATGGACGACAGCGCGGCGCGGACCCGTTCCTTGCTCTCGCCCACCGCTTTGTCGGCCAGCCCGACGACGTTGAAGTTCGGCAAGCCCGGCGCGAGCGCGCATTGCACTTCGACCGCGCGCGCTTCCAGACCCAGATAGGCCACCGTTCTTACCAGAGCGACCATGTATGCGACCCCTTTTTATACCCGATACGGGCAGACGTTAACGCGTCCACGCCATGCCGACCCCTACCGGCTGTTACCGTGTTTCTCCTTAGTGTCGAGGGGGTGAACGGCCTCTTCACCCCAAATGCAGGCCGCCGGCATTAGGCCGTGTGACGGTGGCGGTAACTGTTTCGATTAACCGGTCTGCTTTCCGGATGACGAACGGGAGATAACACATAGGATATACCATGCGCGGCCTCGTCAGTTTCCTCATCGCCCTTGCCACCTTTATGGCCGGACCCGCTTGCGCTCAGACCTATTCGATGGAAAGTCGGGTCGAGAAATGGAGCCCGACGGAACAACGCCGGGTTCGCGTGGATGATGCGAACATCGAAGGGGCCGCCCAAAGACCCGGCGAAAGACCCGCCGAAAAAGGCGCGGACCGTTTGGCGGGATCGATGGTTCGGCCGCAAGCCGTCGCTGCATTGTCGTTGCACACGCAGGTCGGCGTATATGGTCCGTTTCGCGTCACCGATCACGGCTCGGACGGTGTGGTGGCCGAACTGGTTGCGATAACCGACCGGGCAAGCCCCGCGCATTTCGCCGCCATGATGGGGGACTTTCCAGGCATTACGACCCTGTCCATGGTGGAAGCGCCAGGCACGGCGGACGACCGCGCCAACCTGCGCCTCGGCCGGATGATCCGCGGGGCGGGCCTCGCCACGCATGTGCCCGATGGCGGCTCCGTCCGTTCAAGCGCGGTCGAGCTGTTTTTGGCCGGCGCACGGCGCAGTATGGACAACCGGGCCGAATTCGCGGTCCATTCCTGGATCGATCCCCATGGGCGGCAACCTTCCGATTTCGCCATGAATGCCGGACCCAATGCGATGTATCTCGATTATTATCGTGAAATGGGCATGAAGGATG
>JBASAR010000192.1:0-12763 GCA_049650705.1 Pontixanthobacter sp.
GCATCGGCCAGCAGGATCGGGTTCTTCACGGCCTTCACGCCGGTGACCGCCCCCGCCGCGCGGGTTTCACCCAGCATGATCGCAGCGTCGAGCTCGTTCGCCCCTTCCCAGGTGAACACCGCGCCGCGCCCGGCGTTGAATTTCGGATCGTCTTCCATGACCACGATCGCCGCCTTCACCGCATCCGCCGCATCCCCGCCATCGCGCAGGATGCCCGCGCCGATATCCAGGGCGTTCTGTAACGCCGCCTTGTATTCCGCCTGCTGCGCGGGGGTCATGCCATCGCGATCCATCGTACCCGCCCCGCCATGGATGGCGAAGCTCCAGCGCGGCTCGGCCTCCGGCTCCGCCTCCTGGGCCGCAAGCGGACTTGCAAAAAGGGACAATAGAAGGGCGAGCGGTGCGGTGAAACGGGTCATGTCGCCAGAGCTATCACAGTTCGATACCCGCGAACCAGTGCCATCCATGAGACGCCATCCCAACTTTTGCGCACAAGGGATTTCGGTTTTTCCGCATATTGTGTTAATCGCACGGCAATCCCGAGAGTTCGGGGCGTAAACAGGGGAATATTACATGCAGATCGGAAATTATCGTTTCGATCAGGATGTGGCGATGAACGTGATCGAAAAGATCGTGCTCGTCGCCGTCATCCTGCTCGTGACATGGGCACTGGCCAAGGCGGCCAAATGGGCTTTTGCCAAGCTGGTGGACAATGTCCATTTCTTTCAACAGCATACCGGCAATGGTAGCAGCCTTGGCCAATCGCTGGGCAAGATCGTCGGCCTGTTCATCTGGCTGTTCGGCTTTATCGCCATTCTCACGGTTCTCGACCTGGGCGGCGTGATGGCCCCGATTCAGAATCTGCTGAACGACGTATTGGGCTTCATTCCGAACTTGATCGGAGCGGCGCTGATCTTCTTCATCGGCATGATGGTGGCGAAAATCGTGCGCGATCTTGTCATCACCAGCCTGCAGACGGTTAATTTCGATAAATGGCTCAATAGGGGTGGCGCGGAAAGCGTGACCGGAAACAGCCGGATCAGCACGACTATCGGTACAATTGTTTATGTCCTTATCGTAATCCCGATTGTCATTATGGCGTTGGAAGCCCTCAACTTGGAAACAATCTCCGAGCCTGCGAGTGCCATGCTTGATGAAATCTTGGCAGCTATTCCAAATATTATTGTAGCTGCAGTTCTACTTGGCATCGGTTATGCAATTAGTAGGTTTATTGTCGGCGCCTTGAAGGACATTCTGATAGGTCTTGGAGTTGACCGTTCTTTGGATTCTGCAGGTGTGTTGCCAGCCGGGGCCAGCGCGTCTGGATTTCTGGCTCGAATTGCACAGATTGCGATAATTCTCTTCTTCGCTGTCATGGCAACCCGCGCTCTCGGTTTCCCCGAGATTACTGCGATGCTGACGCAGATTCTCGAATTGGCCGGACAGGTCGTGTTCGGTGCGGTCGTGATCGCGGCGGGCTTCATCATCGGCAATGTGCTGGCGCGCATCATCGGCGGTGAAGACGAACAGGGTACCGGCGCGACGATCGTGAAATATGCCGCGATCGTGCTGTTCACCTTCATGGGTCTGACCTTCATGGGCGTGGGCGACGAGATCGTGCAGATGGCGTTCGGTGCACTGGTGATCGGCGGCGGCGTCGCCATCGCTCTCGCTTTCGGACTTGGCGGCCGCGAATGGGCGGGCCGCAAGCTGGAAGAGATGGACGAAAAAGTCCGCGACGGTGCGCTTCGCAAGCCGGGCGGCAGCTCGGGCTCCATGGGTTCGGTGGGTTCGGGTTCGACCGGAACCACCGGAACCACGCCGGACGACACCATTCCGGTGAAGACGACCGCCCCCAAAAGCAGCGATCCGCTGCCACCGGGTGCATAAAACGATGAGAGGGTAGAACCCTGCGATTTTCGGGGCGCGGAACTGCGGTTTCGCGCCCCTTTCTTTTGGGCGATAGGGAACGATGATGAACGATTTCGGTGCGACGACGACGGCGGACGAGGTTCTCGAAGATATCGACCTGTCGGGCAGGCTCGCTTTCATTACCGGCGGCAATTCGGGGCTTGGTCGGGAAACCGCGCGGGCGATGGCGGCGAAGGGCGCGCATGTGGTCATTTCCGGCCGTAATCGGGGCAAGCTGGACGACGCGGCCGCGGCCATTCGCGATGAAGCCGGCGACCGTGCGACCATCGACACCATTGTGGGCGACCTCAGCTCGCTCGACAGTATACGCGCCTGTGCGAAAGAGGCGGCGGAACGGTTCGATCGGATCGATCTGCTCATCAACAATGCAGGCGTAATGGCGACGCCTTTCGGCACCACGGAAGACGGGTTCGAAACGCAATTCGGCACCAACCATCTGGGGCATTTTCTGCTTACGAATTTGTTGATGCCGCTGGTCCGGCAAGCTGCCGATTGGGGCACCGATCCGCGGATCGTGAACCTGTCCAGCCGGGGCCATCATCTCGATCGGGTGCATCTGAACGATCCCGATTTCACGAACCGGGAATACGACAAATGGGATGCCTACGGACAGTCCAAGACCGCCAATATCCTGTTTACCGTCGCGTTGGAGAAGCGGCTGGCAGATGACGGCATCCACGCCCTTGCCGTGCACCCCGGCGGCATCATGACCAACCTGTCGCGTCATATGGACGACGACGATTTCAAATGGATGATGGCCCGGTTCAAGAACGACGATGGCGACCAGGCCGACGGTCCGAAATTGAAATCCATTCCGCAGGGTGCCGCCACGACATGCTATGCCGCGACCGCCCCGGACCTGGCCGGGAAAGGCGGTATCTATCTGGAAGACTGCCACATTGCCGCGACGGACGCCCACAGCACGCAATACGGCGTCCGCCCCTACGCCATCGATCCCGATATCGCCGAACGCCTATGGTCTTTGTCGGAACAGCGCGTCGGGCAGACTTTCGCCTATTGAGCGGGCACGCCTTCGTCGATGAACTGCTTGACGAGGCGGAAGGTATCCTTGGCCTCCCGTGTGAACGTCATCGCCATATAGACATGCGGTGCGCCCGCATATTCGTACAGCGCCACCGGCACGCCATCGGCGGCGGCTTTCGCGGTGAAGCTGCGCGAATCGACCGTGAAGATATCGTGCCGCCCCTGAAATATGGCGATCGGCGGAAGCCCGGACAGATCGGCGTAAAGCGGGCTCGCATGCGGATGGTCGGTGCCGCGGTCGCCCGCCCACCATTTGCCCACGATGCGGATCGCGTCGATACCCAGGATGACGTCGTCAGGCTCGATCGCGCGCGCGTCTTCGTCCTTCATCGCCATGTCCAGCCACGGGGCGAAGGGGATAAGCCGCGCGGGCAGCGATTTGCCCGCGTCGCGCCGCTGGATCGCCAGCGACAGCGCCATGTTGCCGCCCGCACTGTCCCCGCAAAGCGTGATGCGGTCGTCGCCCCAATCGGCCTTTACGCGTTCGTACACCGCATCGGCCATGTTGTTGGCGGGGTGATAATCATGCTCCGGCACGATCTTGTACAGCGGCACCGACACACTGGCCCCCGTCGCCTCGACCAGCGCGGCGACCAGCGGCCAGTGCTCTTTGAACATCGGCAGGTAATAGCCACCGCCATGAAAATAGATGATGTGCCATGCGCCCTTGCCTGTCGCGGGATGCAGCGTGATAACATCCTGCCCCTCCGCCCGCCAGCGTTCGACGGTGAAGCGGTCGTTGTACTTGTCGGGCATCGGCGCATCGCGCGGAAGCTTACGATTGGCGACCGTCTGCTCCAACCCGTCCGCGCCCTTGAACTCGCTGTCCTGCATCGCAACGATCCGCTCCCCCAGCCGCATGGCCAGGCTTGGTTTCGCGAAACGGAAATCGTAATGCATGGTGGTGGTCATCCGATGATCTCCCGATAATTTGCGACACGAAAGACGCGCATAGCGGTGAGGTCAAGGGTGGAGGTCAAGGGTGGGGGATCATTCCGATCCTGCACGGTCCACCGCCGCATCCAGCCTTTCATACGCTTCGTCCGCACCCAGCGCATCGCCAAAGGTGAAGTCGCGCCCGATCATCTGGTTGTACCGGCCGAAGAAGCGGCCGATCTCCTCGACCATTCCATCGCGCAACTGGGACACGTCGGTCGTGTCGGCATAGGTTTGCGCCAGCGTGGGGATCGCCAGAATGCGATCGTTGCGCGTGTCCGCCGCGCCGTCGCCGCTGTCGTCCTGTTCCACCGGCAGCACACCGATCAGGCGGCTGCCGACCAGCGTGCCGGGCGGGATGACCCCGTCGACCAGCAGGATGATGTCCAGCGGGTCGCCGTCGGCGGCCAGCGTGTTGGGCACGAAGCCGAATGCGAACGGGAACGACAGGCCCAGCGGCAATTGCAGCGACCAGCGCAGCAGGCCGCTTTCATGGTCGAGATCGAACTTGTCCCGGCTGCCCGTGGGGGTTTCGATGAACACCGTCACCTCGTCGGGCCGGTCGCCGCGTCCGGCTTCGCGAGGAGTGACGGTTTTCAATGCCTCACGATACATAACGACGCCCCTTCACAGCCATTTCCATTTCCAGAAGAACACCACCTGCCCAATCAGGATCGCCATGCAAAGGGCGACCACGATCCAGAACGCATCGCCATCCTCCACCCCCGGCATGCCGCCGACATTGATACCCATCAGGCCGGTCAGGAACCCCAGCGGCAGGAAGATCGCAGCGACGATGGTGAGGAGGTAGTTGGTGCGATCCGAACTGGCCACCGCGCGGGCGCGCAATTCGTCCATCAGCACCACCGCGCTTTCCTTGCTGATGTCGATATCGTCGAGATACCGCCGCAACCGGTCGATCGTTTCTGCGATCTCGCGCCGGTCATGCTCCTCGAACCAGGGCGGCGCATCGCGGCTGATGTTTTCGAGTGCGGCGTGCTGGGGCCCCATATGGCGTTTGAGCGCTAGGCAATTGCGGCGGATGGTGGTGATTTTTTCCAGCACCTCTTCCGCGTCATCCTCCAGATCGGCCTCCTCGCACGCATCGATATGGTCGTTCATGTCGACGATCGAGCGGTTCATGCGCGCGATCATATGTTCGGTGAGCGAAGTGATGAGCGAACCCGCATCGTTCGGGCCGATGCCGTGGTCGATCTCCGCCAGCGTGTCGCGGGGGGTCTGCAGCGGCAGACGGCGCAGCGTGACGACGCGGGCCCCATCGCTCCACATCTGCATCGACACCATGTCTTCGGGCTGCGCGCCAGGGTTGAAATTGATGCCCCGCAGGGTCGCGACCAGCGTATCGCCTTCGCGGAATGCACGCGGCCGGGTGGAATCGCTGGTCAACAATTCGGCGGTCGGTTCGGGCACGGCGAAGCCCGATTGCAGCCATTCATACACGCCCGCATGATTGCGGCACAGGTGGATCCACAGCACCTCGTCCGGGCGGTTCGGCTGCCAGTCCGCCACCGCGTCCCACGCGATCGGGGCGCCGCCGCCCCGCCCGTCCAGCACCCGGCCGAACAGCATCGGCGTGTCGCCATCGGTTTCGAAATCGCGTGTCGTGTCGGGCATGGGGCGTGGGTTTAGCGACAAGCCGGGCCGTTTCCTACTCCCTCGATCGCGCCTATGAGAGCATCCGCGCCCATGTCGCACGAAACCGGTCGCAATTTTGCAGCAAAAGCGCCATAGGAAGGGCACACGATATTCGTCCCGGACCGTGTAACACCGGTCCATCCGTTCAGTCCCGAAGGTTCAACCATGAACGACATCCGCCCCTGGCGCACCATCGAACGGCGTAAGTGTCGCCAGATCATGGTCGGCGATACGCCGGTGGGCGGCGACGCGCCGATCACCGTGCAGACGATGACGAACACCCCGACGGAGGATGCCGCCGCCACGCTCGACCAGATCCGCCGGTGCGAGGATGCGGGCGCGGACATCATTCGCGTGTCGGTCCCCACGGTGGAAGCCAGCGCGGCGTTCGGCGCGATCACCAAGGCGGCGCGCGTGCCGATCGTGGCCGACATCCACTTCCATTACAAACGCGCACTGGAAGCCGCCGATGCGGGCGCGGCGTGCCTGCGGATCAATCCCGGCAATATCGGATCGAGCGCGCGCGTCGCCGAAGTCGTGCGCGCGGCCAAGGCAAATGGCTGCGCCATCCGCATCGGTGTGAATGCGGGCAGCCTGGAAAAGCATCTGCTGGAAAAATACGGCGAACCCTGCCCCGAAGCATTGGTCGAAAGCGCAATGGACCATATCAAGCTGCTGCAGGACCACGATTTCCACGAATTCAAGGTCGCGGTGAAGGCGAGCGACGTGTTCCTCGCCGTCGCCGCCTATCAGGGACTGGCCGATGCGGTGGATTGTCCATTGCATTTGGGCATTACCGAGGCAGGCGGGCTGATCGGCGGGACGGTCAAATCCAGCATCGGCATGGGTTCGCTGTTGTGGGCCGGGATCGGCGACACCATCCGCGTGTCGTTGAGTGCGGAGCCGGAGCAGGAGGTCAAGGTCGGCTTCGAGATGCTGAAAGCGCTGGGCCTGCGCACGCGCGGCGTTCGGGTCGTGTCCTGCCCCAGCTGTTCGCGCCAGGGCTTCGACGTGATCCGCACGGTGGAAGCGCTGGAGGCACGGCTGGAACATATCAAGACGCCCCTGTCGCTGTCCGTCCTGGGATGCGTCGTCAATGGACCCGGCGAAGCGCGCGAAACCGATATCGGCCTGACCGGCGGCGGCAACGGCAAGCACATGGTCTATCTGTCCGGCGTGACCGACCACACGGTGCAAAGCGCCGACATGCTCGACCATATTGTCGGACTGGTCGAGGCAAAGGCCGCCGCGCTGGAGGCGGAGGCTGCGCGGGAAGCTGCGGAGTAGGCACGAATGACCGATGCACAGACCGACTATCTGATTATCGGTGCGGGTGCGGTCGGGCTGGCATTCGCCGATACGCTGCTGGACGAAGACCCCGATTGCCGCATCACCATCGTCGACAAGCATGCCAAACCGGGCGGACACTGGAACGATGCCTATGGCTTCGTCGCTCTGCACCAGCCCTCCGCCTTTTACGGGGTCAATTCGATGGAGTTCGGCGACGATGTGCCGGACGATCATGGCCCGAACAAGGGTCACTTTCCGCTCGCCAGCGGAACCGAGGTGTCGGCCTATTTCACCCGCTTGATGAACCGCCGTTTCCTGCCGAGCGGGAGAGTGGACTACCGCCCCTTGTGTGAAGTGATCGAAGTGGCGGACGGCAAGGGGCGCGTGCGTTCGATCCTTTCGGGCACGGAAACCTCCATCGAGATCCGGCGCAAGACGGTGGATGCGACGTTCTACAAGACGTCCGTTCCCTCCACCCATAAACGCCCTTTCGCGGTCGCTGACGGGGTGGATATCGCGATACCGGGCGACCTTACCGATCTGTGGCAGCGGGCGGACGATCTGCCTGCGCATTATTGCATTCTGGGCGGGGGCAAGACGGCGATGGACGTCGGCGTGTGGCTGCTCGCCGCCGGCATTGAACCGTCCGCCATTCAATGGGTCCGACCGCGCGACAGCTGGCTGATCAATCGCCGCTATACGCAACCCGGCCCCGACCATTTCGCCGATATCGTCGCCAATCAGATCGCGCAGCTGGATGCGGCGGCGGATGCGGCGGATGGCGATGCGATGTTCGCGGAGCTGGGCGATGGGGGCTACATGCTGCGGATCGACGAAACCGTCACGCCGACCATGTTTCACTACGCCACCATTTCGCAGGGCGAAGTGGACGAGTTGCGCCGTATTACGAATGTCATCCGCCATGGCCGCGTCACGGCGATCGAGCGGGGCCGGCTGGTGTTCGGGGACACGCATGTTAGCATGCCGGACCACACGCTGTACATCGATTGCACCGCCAGCGCCGTGCCGTTCGACGACATTCGCGAACACGGGCCTCAGTTTCGCGGCGACACGATCATGCTTCAACCGATACAGGTGCCGCTGGTCACGCTGAGCGCCGCGCTGACAGCGTTCATCGAAGTGCATTACGATGACGATGCGCGCAAGAACGCGCTCGCCGCCCCTGCGCCGCTGACCGACACGCCGAACACCTATCCGCTTGGCCTGCTGGGCAATTTGACCAATCGCGGCAAATGGTCGCAGGAACCCAGGATCGCCGCGTGGCTGTCGCAGGCGCGCCTCGATCCCACGGGGCGCACGATGGCGACAATGATGGCGGAAGGCGACACGCGACTATCCGCGATCGGCGGCATGGGCCCGGCGATTGCCAAGGGAATGCCGGGATTGAAGCGATTGGCCGTCGCCGCGCAAAGGCAGCATGAAAAGGATGTCGCACGATGCTGCGACTGATGGCGCTGTCGCTCGCGGCTGTGTCGCTGAACGCCTGCGCTGCCGGATCGGCGAACCATGGCATGGCCGCGCATCCCGAAGCCCGGCCCTACGCCGTAGAGGCCGATGCCCAGACCAACCTGAACGCAGCGATCGCGCGGGCGGCGGCGAACGACAAACTGGTGCTGATCGCAATGGGCGGGAACTGGTGCCACGACAGTCGCGCCTTCGCCGGATGGCTGGAAACTCCGCGCTTCTCCGCATTGGTAACCCGACATTACGAAGTCGTGTTCATCGACGCAGGCATGCCGCGAGCCGACAAGGGCCGCAATCTCGACATCCCGGCGCGCTATGGCATTGAGGTCGAGGGTACACCGTCGGTCATCATCGCGACGCCCGATGGCCGGGTTCTGAACGCGGACAGCGCCGCCAAATGGTACGATGCCGCATCGCGCAGCGAGGATGCGATCTATCGCGAACTGCAATCCTATGTGATGCTGCCGGACGGCTGACGCGGCAATGCTGCATGTCGTCCACCATGTCGATTACATGGCCCCGCCGCCCACGCGCGGCACGTTCAAATTCGACAAATACCAGCTGGTGATGGTCGCGCTTCGGGAATGGGCGATAGAAAATGGCAATCCGCTGAACGAACACGCGCCCGACCCCATGCCGCGCGAATGGCTGGAGGCGGTGCACGACCCCGCCTATGTCGAGGAGGTCTTCACCGCGACCGTGCCACGCGCCAAGGAACGGCGCATCGGCTTTCCGGTGACGCCCCGCATTGCCAGCCGCGTACGGCATACCAATGGCGGCACGTGGATGGCGGTGCGGCTGGCGATGCGGCACGGCTATGCCGCCAACAGCGCGGCGGGAAGCCATCATGCGCTGCACGATACCGGCGCGGGCTATTGCGTGTTCAACGATCTGGCGGTGACGGCGAACCGCCTGATTGCGGAAGGTGATGCACGCCGTATCCTGATCGTCGATCTGGACGTGCATCAGGGCGACGGCACCGCCAGCCTTATGGCCGGGCGCGGCGACGTGTTCACATTCTCCATGCATGCGGAAAAGAACTTCCCGGTGCGCAAGGCACGCTCGACCATGGACGTGAACCTGGCGGACGGGTTGGGGGACGACGCCTATATGGCGGAACTGGAACGGCATCTGCCCGCAATCCTCGACGATTTCGCACCCGATCTGGTGCTGTATCAGGCTGGCGTCGATCCGCATGAAGGCGATCGGCTGGGGCGATTGTCGCTCACCGACGAGGGGCTGGAACGTCGCGACCGCTTCGTCGTGCGCGAAGCCCGCCAACGAGGCCTGCCGATTGCCAGCGCATTGGGCGGTGGCTACGGGCAGGACCAGAGGGAGGTCGCCGAACGCCACGCCCGCTCGATGATCGCCATGGCGCAGGAAAATGCGCATCATTCAGGATAGCGTTACCCGCAACCGTGCTATGACAGGTGCCATGAACAGACGCGATCTACTGAAATCCTCCTTCGTCGCAGGTGGCGCAATGATGGCGACGTCGCCCCTTCGTCTTTCCGCGCAACCGCGCATGGGTCTACCGCGCGATGCGAAGCTGGCAGAGATCGCCCGGGAAGCGCAAGCCAAAGTCGCCGCGCGCGCGATGCTATGGCACAATGATTATGTCGGCATTGCCGATTTCGGGCTGCATTCCTCGCAGCCGCGCTTCCACATGGTCAATCTGGAGGCCGGCACCGTCACCTCGCATCTGGTAACACATGGCGACGGGTCGGACCCGGAACATGATGGCTGGCTCAACTGGTTTTCCAACGTCCACGGATCGCATTGCACCAGTGAGGGGACGTATGCGACCTACGGCTGGTACACTGGCCGCTTCGGAACCTCGATCCGGCTGGAAGGGCTGGACGCGACCAACAACAACGCGCTGGACCGTGCCATCGTGATGCACCGCGCAGGCTATGCCGAGCCGGGGCATGTCGCACGCTGGGGGCGATTGGGCCGATCGAACGGCTGCTTCGCGTTCAGCGATGCGGACTTCAAACTGGCGCTGCTGAACATCGGCGGCGGTCGGACGCTGCACGCGGCGAGCCTGGGCCTGCTGCCCGACGGCACGACGCAACCGACGCCCACGCGCGCCGCGCCCGCCGATCTGAAGATCCTGCAGCCCGATGTGCCGAGCCAGTTCCAGCGCACCAATCCGGCCGTTTACTGAACCCGCTCAAGCAATATCGCGCGGGTCGTTCTCGATTTCGATCACCTGTTCGCCGGTAATCCGGCTGCGGTCGGGTTTACGGGGTGAGGCGAAAGCTTCCAGCACCGGCGCGTCGCGGTCGTAGATGTCGGGGAAGCTTTTCAGCGTCCCGTCGATGTCCTGCGCCATGGTGAAATAGGTGATGTAAGCGGGCATCGTCTTTTCGAAACCGACTTTCGTATATTCGCCCGATTTCAGCTTTTCGACACCCTCGTCCGCGGTCAGGCCGCCCTGCAGGATGGCCAGCGTGATCGCCAGCTCGGTCGCGCGTTCGGTCCGGATGCAGCCATGGCTCAGTGCGCGCACATCGTTGTCGAACAGATGGCGCGAGGGCGTGTCATGGAAGAAAATTGCGTGGCGGTTGGGCATGTCCAGCTTCATCAGGCCGAGCGAATTGGTCGGCCCCGGCTGCTGCACCACATTGACCCAGCCATTGGCATGGCGTTCGGCGGTGTAGCCTGCATTGCGTGCCCAGCGCGGGTTATTGAGCACTTTCGCGCCCAGCCCTTCGCCCTTCACGATCGATTGCGGCACGGTCCAGGTGGGGTTGAAGATGACGCCTTCCACACTTTCCGCGATCTGCGGCGTGGCGGTACGACCGGGCTTCCCCACGACAGTGCGATAGGTCCGGACAATGTTGTCGTTCACCGTCAGCCGCAGCTGGTATTCCGGCACATTGGTCATCAGATATTGCGGCCCGAGATCGCGCGGCAGCCAACGCCAGCGGTCCATATTCGCCTGAATGAGTTTCGCGCGCTTGCCGGTCTTCGATTTGACTGTAGCAAGCTCGCTTTTCAGCCGCGCATAATCGGGATGTTCGGGCATGACCGTGGCCAGCGTGCCCGCGATATCGCCGCTCGCCAAAGCGTCGGTCATCAGCGTGGCCGTGGGATAACGATCCTGATCGGGGTCGAACACGAACCATTGCTTTCGGTGGTCCATCGGCGTGCGCCCATCGCGCATATCCTCGACCAGGAAGCGGAAGGATTGGCTCGCCGCTTCGTCCAGCGCGCCGCCTTCGCCCGCAGCGATCTGCGCTTTCAGCGTTTTCAATTCGTAATCGTCCGGCATCAGACCGTGCGCCCCGATCGTTTCGATAATGGCGGCCAGAGCCACGGCGTTATCGACGGACCAGTTCTGCACCACCGGTTGTTCAGGAACACCCATTTCATCGATCGCCTGCACGACAGCCTGCGACACGACATCGCTGTCCGCCTCGACCCGTTCGCTACGGATTTCGGGCCCGCTTCCCGTTTGGACAGGCATCAGATCGACCGGCGCATTCTGGGCCGATACCGCGCCGAGCGGCAGGCTCGCCGCCGCTGCTGCCAGAAGGGATATGCGAAGAGATGCGATGTGGCTCACGAGGTCGAATTCCAATTGTCTGTGCCTGGCGCGGATTGTCCGCAGGTTACGGCAATGTAACCGTAATTGCCCCGCATCTTCAATGGTCTTCCATGACTAGATGCTGAATCCGTTGCTGTCAGGTGGGGCGCGCCGGTGTAAGACCCGCCGCAACCATGCCATCCCGTCCGCATCTCCTACCGATGATCGCCGCCCTGTGCGGAGTCGGCTTCCTGGCATTGATGGACGCGTTCATGAAGGATGCGGCGCTGGCGGCGGGGGCTTACAGCGCTACGGTGCTGCGGTCGCTCATCGCGGCGGCGGTGATCACGCCGGTATGGGTTGCGGCCCGCGGGCGGTGGCCGGCGCGGTCCGTGTTGAAGCTGCACCTGGCGCGCGGGATCATTTCGGGCTTTATGGCGCTCGCTTTCTTTTATGCGCTGACCAAACTGCCCATTGCCGAGGCCATCGCGATCTCCTTCATCGCACCCCTGATCGCGCTGTATCTGGCGGCGGTGTTTTTGGGCGAGACCATCAGGCGCGCCGCGATCGCGGCGTCGGCTCTGGGTCTGGCGGGGACCGTCGTCATTGTCGGCGCGCGGTTGGGAAGCGCGCAATATACGGGCGAGACGGCGCTGGGCCTAGCCGCGCTGGTTTTCTCCGCGCTGCTTTATGCCGGCAATTTCATCGTCATCCGCAAACAGGCGCTGGTATCTTCTCCGCTGGAAGCGACCGTGTTCCATAGCGGCGTCGCGGGCGGCGTGCTGCTGCTGTTCGCACCGTGGTTCTTCGCGATGCCGGAGCGCCAAGTGTTCGGCGATATCGCGGCGGCGTCCGCGCTGACGCTGTGCGGTTCGCTGGCGATTACAT
>JBASAR010000193.1:0-2335 GCA_049650705.1 Pontixanthobacter sp.
ACGATACGATCACGCGGCACACGATGCTTCACGATCAACTGCGCCAGTTTCTGCAAGGTTTCCGACGTGATGCGCATCCAATGGCGATCATGTGCGGCGTCGTCGGTGCACTGTCGGCTTTCTATCACGACAGCACCGACATTTCGGACCCCGAACACCGCCGCATCTCCAGCCATCGTCTGATCGCCAAAATGCCGACGATCGCTGCATGGGCGTACAAATACGCGATCGGACAGCCTTTCCTGCAACCAGACAACTCGTTGAGCTACACCGGGAATTTTCTTCGGATGACATTCGGTGTGCCGGCGGAAGAATACGAAGTCGTGCCCGCCGTCGAAAAGGCCATGGACCGGATCTTCATCCTTCATGCCGATCATGAACAGAACGCGTCGACATCGACCGTTCGACTTGCCGGATCATCGGGCGCCAATCCCTTCGCTTGCACCGCCGCCGGTATCGCCTGCCTTTGGGGTCCGGCCCATGGCGGCGCCAACGAAGCTGCACTCAATATGCTTCGTGAGATCGGGACGCCCGACCGGATCGGTCATTATATCGAGCGTGCGAAGGACAAGAATGATCCTTTCCGCCTGATGGGTTTCGGACATCGGGTTTACAAAAACTACGATCCTCGTGCGACCGTCATGCAGAAAACCGTACGCGAGGTATTCGATGCCTTGAATGTCAGCGACCCAGTTTTCGAAACCGCGCTACAGCTCGAAGAAATGGCGCTGAACGACGATTATTTCCGCGAGAAGAAGCTGTTTCCGAATGTTGATTTCTATTCGGGCGTCATCCTAAGTGCGATCGGCTTTCCAACGACCATGTTTACAGCTCTGTTTGCGCTTGCCCGCACCGTCGGTTGGGTCGCACAATGGAACGAAATGATATCCGATCCCGGCCAGGTTATCGGCCGCCCGCGCCAGCTTTATACCGGACCGACGCAACGCGATTACGTGCCGGTCGATCAACGTTGAAGTGTCTAGGACCGCCGGTCCGATACGGGCAGATCGAGTAAGAAGCGCGCCCCTTCCCCGGGCGCGCTTTTTACATGAAGTTCGCCGCCCATTGTGCGTGCGATGCGGCGCGAAATATACAGGCCGAGCCCCGACCCACCATCGCCGCTACGCCCCAGGCGTTCGAACTTCTCGAAAATGATGGCCTGTTGCTTTTCATCGAGCCCCGGGCCGTCATCTGCCACCGCGATCCGAACAGCTTCATCGAAACTTTCGTGTTCGATCCGTATCCGGGAGCCTGCCGGAGAATAACGGATGGCGTTGCTCAACAGGTTCAACATGATTTGCAAGACCCGGCGAAACTCCGCCGTGGCCGGGGCCGTAATGTCCGACGGCGGCATGATGATATCGATTTTCTTTTCTTTCGCACGAACGGCAAGGATACCGGCAGCGCGCCGCGCAACGTCGATGGCATCGATCTGATCCGGGGCCGTCGAAAAATTGTCCGATTCGACGATCTCCAAATCGGCAAGATCTTCGATCAAGGACATCAAATGCTGTCCCGCTTCGGCGATATCGCCTGCGTAATCGCTATATTCGTCGGACAGCGGACCGGCCATTTTCGATCGGATGGTTTCGGCATTGGCAATGATGCGGGCAATCGGTTGCCGCAACACGGGGGAAAGATCACGTCCGATCGAATGCATCGTCGATTGGATCGCATTCGGATCGACCGATCGATCGACCGCCAGCGGATGGTCGGCGATCAGCATCAGATCGAATCCCTGACTGCCAGGCATCGGCTGGCCTAAGGGTATAAGGCTGACCCTCCAGTTGCGATCTGACCCTTCGATCCGGCAATCGGCGCCGTCCAGCAGACGCCAATGAACCGGCTGCAATCGCGTGCCGTCACCCAGCGTCACGAAATCCGTCCAGGGCGTACCGCGCGAATGCCGCATTCGGGCGGTTACATCGGCCAGATCGCGCGCGTCGCTCTCCACCGTCAGGATATTCTGCCGCATATCCAAACGCGCCGAAAGTTCGCAGGCAATTTGATCGATCATCTGTCGGCGGCGGAGTTCATCGATCTCTGTTGCATCAGGCAATGGATGGGTCTGCCAATTCGCAACCCCGACGATGCATCCGGAGCCGGCCCCCTGCGCCGGGACCGCGTCGATCCAGGCGGACACTTCCTCCTCGCCATCGAACGCACGAATGGTGCGCGCTTGTTTGATACCTGTATCGAGCGCGCGTTGAACGATCTCGCGCAATTCGGGAATGGCGATCGGGCCGGGAAAAGTGCCCCCACAGCGCCGTTGCAGCGTTATCAGCGGTTCCTGCGCCTCCTGCAGACATCCATCCGCATCGATGCGCGCGCGGGC
>JBASAR010000194.1:0-3163 GCA_049650705.1 Pontixanthobacter sp.
GTGGTATAATGTTCGACGTTGGACATGCTTTCTACGCCGCCCGCCACGACCATGTCGGCCGCGCCCGTTTGCACCATCATCGCCGCGTTGACGACCGCCTGCAGGCCGGAACCGCAGCGCCGATCCAGTTGGTAGCCGGGCACTTCGACGGGTAGTCCCGCCGCGAGCCAGCTCCAACGCCCGATGGCGGGTGCCTCCGCGCTGCCGTAACCCTGACTGAAGATCACATCGTCGACCTGTTCGGGGTCCGCGCCGCTGCGTTCGATCAACGCCTTGAGAATGATCGCCCCCAACGCTCCGGCCTCCAGCGGCGCCAGCGTGCCGAGGAATTTGCCGACCGGGGTGCGGAGCGGGCTGACGATAGCGGCGCGGCGTAATGTCATGTGTCGTTTTTCCAATTATGTGCGGGTGGCCAGATTACCCTCGTCGCTTCTTGCGACCAGCCCTTTGTCGATCAACGCGGCGATCGTGCCCGAACCCAAACCCAGCCGTTCGGCAAGCACTTCCTCGCTATCGGCACCGAGATACGGCGCGGGTTTGGGTGCGCCGCGCGGGCGTTCGGGCATATTGGCGAAGGGCCCCGGTGCAGGATATTCAAAGCCGCTGGGATTGTCCGTCGATGGACCGAAGAACGGGTTGTTCGTGACCAATTCGGGGTCTGTCGATGCCTCGTGCATGGTGCGGTAGCGTTCGAACGTGGTCCCCGCCGCTGCGAGCCGCTTCGCCAGCGTATCGTAGTCGAGCGTGTCGGCCACGCTCTGAAACAGCGCGAACAGGGCATCGCGATGGGTGAAACGGTTGTGATCGCTATGCGCAAAACTGACGCCATGTTCGGTTTCGATCGCAGCGACTTGCTCGGCGACGCCGAACGCTTCGATCAGACCCGCCCATTGCTTGGATGTCAGCGCCGCGACCATGAAGCGGAGACCGTCTTTCGAACGGAAATCCCGCCCGAACGCGCCCCAGATCGCGTTGCCCAGCCGGGGTCGGTCCCCGCCGCGGAACAGCATTTCCGCCATCGACCCGCTATTCGCGACCGTGCCGATGGCGACATCGCCCAGCGGTATGCGCAGCTCGCTGCCCTCGCCCGTCCGGTCGCGGTGGCGCAACGCGGCGAGCAGGCTGAACGCGGTATAGGCGCCGGTGATGAAATCCCATGCGGGCAGCAGCTGGTTGACCGGCGGCGCTTCGTCCTGATCCCATTCCGCAGGGCCGGTCATCAATGGATATCCGCTGGCGGCATTGACGGTGAAATCCATCGCCTGGCGCCCGTCGCCCCAACCCATGATGCGCACGGTGATCATATCCGGGCGCCCTTCGGCGACTGCCGCATGCGACAGGAAACTTTTCTCCGGCACATTGGTGATCAGTTGGCCGGTCGCACGCGCCAATTCGCGCACAAGTTCGCGCCCCTCCTCGTTGCGCATGTCCACCGCGACGCTTTTTTTGGCGCGGTTGAGGTTCTCCCAGCTTAACGAACGGCCTTCCTCGGTCAACTGGTAACGATCGTAATCCAGCCCGCCGCCGATCTGGTCGACGCGAATGATTTCGGCCCCCATCTGCGCGCAATAGAGCCCGGCGGTGGGGGAGGCGACGAAACTGGAAACTTCGACGACCGACAGATCGTTAAGCAGTTCGTACATTTACGCCGCCGCCCCCGCAGCGAATTCGCGCAGCATGTTCTTGGCGATCACCAGCTGCAGGATCTGTGTGGTGCCTTCGTAAATCGTGTAGATGCGACTGTCGCGGTAGAAGCGTTCGGCCTCGTATTCCGCCAGATAACCCGCGCCGCCGTGGATCTGCACGCAGCGATCAGCCACGCGGTTGCACATTTCTGAGGCGAACATCTTGGCGCTGGCCGCTTCGATAATCGCCTTGCCGTCGTTCGCACGTGCCGCCGCATCGCGCAGCATGCATTCGCCCGCATAGATTTCGGCGCGGCTGTCGGCCAGCATCGCCTGGATCAGCTGGAAGTTCGATATCGGCTCGCCGAATGCCTTCCGCTCCGTCGTGTATTTGAGCGCCGTGTCGAGAATGCGCTTGGCATAGCCGCAACTGGCCGCCGCGACGGACAGGCGCCCGTTGTCGAGGCTTTGCATGGCGGTGGCGAACCCCTTGCCCTCTTCCCCGCCCAGCAAAGCATTACCCGGCACTTTCACGTCGTCGAAATAGATATCCGCGATGTGGCTGCCCGACTGACCCATCTTGCGGTCGGGCTTGCCGACCTTGATCCCGTCGCTGTCCATATCGACCAGAAACGCGCTGACATGGGCGTTGCGCGGCTGCGCGTCGGGATGCGTGCGCGCCATGATCAGGCCGAGTTTCGCATGCGGGGCATTGGTGATGTAGCGTTTGGAGCCGTTGAGGACGTATCCATTGCCGTCCTGTTTGGCGGTGGTCGCCATCGCCGCGCTGTCGGACCCGCTGCCGGGTTCCGTCAGGCCGAAGCAGGCGATTTCCCCGGCGGCGAGACGGGGCAGCCATTCCGCCTTCTGTTCCTCCGTCCCCGCCTTCTTCAGCGCCGAACACACCATGCCCAGATTGATCGAGGTGATGGAACGATAGGCGGGCAGGGCGTAGCTCAGCACGCGGATGGTTTCGACATATTGGGGCACATTCATGCCCGAACCGCCATATTCTTCCGGCATCGTCAGGCCGAACAGGCCCATTTCGCGCATCTCGTTCAGCAAATCTTCGGGAATGCGATCGTTGGCGATCACATCCTCTTCCGCCGGGATCAGCCGTTCGCGGACATAGCGTGTAAGCTGATCGATGAACTGGTCGAAAATGTCGGGGTCCATGCCGCCTGTCGAGACGATCGTTGCGGGCGTGTCGGTCATGGATGTTCCTCTATCGGTTAGGTATCGTCCGCTTCTTCACCATTCGGGCGTGGTTCGTCCAGCATTTCCGCCGCTTGGTCCAGCGCGCGCGCTTCGCCCACGGTCACGCCGCCGGGGCCGGGATCGTTATCCGCCGGTTCGCAAGACAGGAGCGTAAGGGCGAAAAGGGCAAGTGCAAGGAATTTCATTCAGGCACCCTAACGCACCGATTACAAAGAAAAAGCGGGCACTTCGCCGGAACGAAGGACCCGCTTTTCTTTATCGCCCGATGGCCGCGATCAGTTGTCGATTTCACGGCGCGCGGCGTCGGCGGCCCGGTCGAC
>JBASAR010000195.1:0-6450 GCA_049650705.1 Pontixanthobacter sp.
CGCGACTGGCCGACGCGCGCGCGCGTATGAACGAAAGCCCGCTGGGCAGCGCGGCGTTGGCCGGTACCGGTTTCCCGATCGACCGAGATGCCACCTGCGACGCATTGGGGTTCGACCGACCTACCGCGAACAGTCTGGACGCCGTATCCGACCGCGATTTCGCGCTCGATTACCTAACCACATGCAGCCAGATCGCGCTGCATCTGTCGCGTCTTGCGGAAGAGTTCATCATCTGGGCAAGCCAACCCTTCGGCTTCGTGCGTATGGCGGACAGCCTGTCGACCGGCAGTTCCATCATGCCGCAGAAAAAGAACCCCGATGCCGCCGAATTGGTCCGCGGCCATGCAGGGCGCGTCATCGGGGCGACGATGGCGTTGATGGTAACGATGAAGGGGCTGCCGCTCGCCTATTCGAAGGATATGCAGGACGATAAACCGCCCGTGTTCGAGGCCGCCGGACTGATTGCCCTGTCGGTTGCGGCGATGACCGGCATGGTCGCCGACAGCACATTCGACACCGCGCGCATGCGGCAGGCGGCGGAACTGGGCTATGCCACCGCGACCGATCTGGCCGACTGGCTGGTGCGCCAGGCCGATGTCCCGTTCCGGGAGGCGCACCATATCGTCGGCGCAGCGGTGAAACTGGCCGAAAGCCAAGGCGTAGCGCTCGACAAATTGTCCATCAGCGACCTTAAATCCATCGACGACCGGATCGACGAACGCGTCTACGATGCGCTATCGGTGGAAGCGTCGGTGGCGGCACGCGCCTCCTATGGCGGTACCGCGCCGGACCAGGTGCGACATCAGGTTGCACGCGCGCGCGCGGCATTGGAGATGGACGAATGAAACAGATGATGTCAGGCGCGATCGTCCTGTTCATGCTTGCGGGATGCGGTCAGAAAAACGACTTGGAGCCAGGCCCGGGCCAAACCCTGCCCGTCGCACCCTTCGGGGCGGAGGCGCGCCCGACGGCGGACGATCTGCTCGCCCTGCCCCCGCAGGTGGCACCGGAACGGAACGTCGAATTGCGCCGCCGTTCCGAGGTACGCGAAGACGACCCGTTCGATTTGCCCCCACCCGAATGATAGCATACCCATAAGGCCGCCCGATGGATCATTTTCGACTGCGCGACGGCGTGCTCCACGCCGAAGACGTGCCGCTCCCGCGTATTGCAAAAGCCGTCGGCACCCCCGTGTATATTTATTCGCGTGCCACGCTGGTCAGGCACGCCCGCGTCTTTCGCGAAGCGTTGGACGCGCTCGACAACCCCCACATCGCTTTTGCGGTCAAAGCGAACCCCAACCTTGCCGTGCTTAAAGTGTTGAGCCGCGAGGGGTACGGTGCCGATGTCGTATCGGGCGGCGAACTGGTGCGGGCACTGGCTGCCGATATGGCTCCGGCGGACATTGTATTTTCCGGCGTCGGCAAAACCCATGACGAACTGCGACAGGGGCTGGATGCGGACATCGGGCAGTTCAATGTGGAATCCGAAGAAGAGGGTTACGAACTCGCCGCGATCGCGCGGGATTACGGCAGGATCGCCCATTGCGCATTGCGCGTGAACCCCGATGTCGATGCACGCACGCATGAAAAAATCTCCACCGGTCGCGCGGAAAACAAGTTCGGCGTACCAATCGATCGCGCGGCGGAAATCTACGCTAGATTGGCAGCGCAGGATGGTCTGAACATGCGCGGCCTGGCGGTGCATATCGGGAGCCAATTGGCGAGCCTCGAACCGTTGGAAACCGCCTTTGAAAAACTGGGTGCGTTGATCGCGGATCTGCGCGCACAGGGGCAGCGGGTGACGCATGTCGATCTGGGTGGCGGTTTGGGCGTGCCTTACAAGGCGGGCGAAACGCTTCCTGCGCCGGCCGCGTATGGCGCCATGGTCGCTCGCGTTACGAAGGCGTGGAACGTCGCGCTATCCTTCGAACCGGGCCGCGTCATCGTTGGCAATGCGGGCGTGTTGTTGACCCGTGTGATCCGCACCAAACGCAGTTCCAACGCCAGCCCCTTCATCGTGGTCGATGCCGCCATGAACGATCTCGCCCGCCCGGCCATGTATGGCGCGTGGCACGATATCGAGGCGGTGGCACCCGATGGCGGGAAAATGACCGCGCATATCGTCGGCCCGATTTGCGAAACGGGCGATACCTTTGCGATGGACCGCACGCTCGACCGATTGGACAATGGCGATCTGGCAGTCTTCCGCACGGCGGGTGCCTATGGTGCGACCATGGCGTCAAGCTACAACAGCCGGGGCTTTGTGGCAGAAGTGCTGGTCGATGGCGACCAATTCGCGGTCGTGGCGGACCGTATCGCACCGTCGGCCATCATGGACGCCGAGCGCGTGCCGGACTGGCTCTGAACATGGCCGGGATCCGTTCTCTGCCCCTCCTCCACCGAATCGCGGGCACACGCGTCGTCGTGATCGGCGAAGGGGAGATGGGGGAAGCGAAAGCGCGGATGGTCGCACGCGCCGGTGGCACTCCCTGTGCCGAGACGGAAGCGCATCACGCCCGTCTTGCCTTCATCGCGCTCGACGATGGACGCGCGGCGGAGGCGGCGGCGAAGCGGCTTCGCGATAAGGGGCTGTTGGTCAATGTCGCAGACCGGCCGGACCTTTGCGATTTTACGAGCCCAAGCATTCTGGACCGCGATCCGGTGCTGATCGCAATCGGCACGTCGGGCGCATCCGCCGGATTGGCGAAGCAACTACGTTTGCGGCTCGAAAAATTGTTGCCGCAATCGCTGGGCGCGTTGGCCGAACGGTTGGAGGCAGCGCGGGACGCGATGCGCGCGCGGCATCCCGATGGCGCGGATCGGCGACGGGCGCTGGACGCTGCTCTTGCAGAAGGGGGCACGCTCGATCCCCTCGATGCCGGATCGGCCGATCGGGTCGATCAATGGCTGCGCGATGGGCATTCGGGGGTCACCGATCGGACCGTCGACATCCAACTGACCAGCCACGATCCCGAAGACCTTACCCTTCGCCACGCACGGCTGCTCGGCACGGCGGACGTTCTGATGCACGATGCAGATGTTCCACCTGCAATTCTCGATCGCGCCCGCGCCGATGCGCTGCGCCGGACTCTGCCGGCGCAGGACGCGCCGCGCGGGGGCTTGACCGTTATTTTGCGCAGCTCCGAAGCGATCCGGACCTAAACCATTTCCAGCGCGCCCTTGCGCATTTCATCGAAGTAGCGCGCCATGCATTCCGCCGCCCGGTCGGTCAGCGCGATAAAGGCGCGGCGCCGATCGCTGTCATCCTCCACCCGTTGCAGCAGTCCGACGTCGATCATTTGAGTGATCCAGCGCAGCGCGGTCGTCGGCGGTACATTGGCCGCGATACATAGCGAGGTTACGGAAACGCGCAGATGTTCCGCACGCGCGGCGGTCAGGTCCAGCAGGATGTCCCAGGCGGGGTCGGCGAACAAATCGCTATCGAAGAATTTGGCACGCATCTGACGCTGGCGGATGATCCGCCGCACGAGGCGGGGGTCGGGCATGGCCGGTTTCCCCGACCGCACCAGGTGGTCCCCATCTTCGCCCGCATAGGCAAGGCCGGGGGAATTGAACCGGAACGCCCCGCCGCCATCGCTCGAGCCGCGTTCGTCCATTCGTTCCAGCCGTTGCGCAATCTCGGCGACCTGTTCGCTCAGCCGCAGCATCGACACGCGGTCGCTTTCGGACAGATCGCGCACTTTCATGCCGGACATCATGGTTAATACCTGTCCCAAGGCAATTACGCGTTCCCCCCTAGTCGGGTCGACAAGCAACAGCGGACGCGACTGATCGAGACATGCGAACGCGCTTTCCATACCGTCGATGGACGTCGATACGATCAGCTGCGCGCCATGTTTCGTTGCCCGCTCGTCCAATCGGCACAGAGCCGCAAGGATTGCCGCCGAAACCGCGGGGCAATCGACGATGACGATTTCACCTGCGGCCACGGCGTTCCGGTCGCACAAAAGTTCAAGATCGCCCGATTGCCGCAGCCGCATTCCCGCCAGTTCGGCATCGTCACCGATCGTGTTGCGGACGATATCGCGATCGGCAAAGATGGATACCGCGATCTTTGCGGCCCGCGCATCCTCGCTCGGCGCGGCGGGTTCATAGGTAAAGTCGGTCTGCATCTAAATGTCGCCCCCTCGATCGATCGACTGTGGTTGCGGACACATGGTGCTCCCGTCAATCCTCGAACGGGTCGCGCATCAGGATGGTGTCGTCGCGTTCAGGGCTGGTAGATACCAGGGCAACCGGGGTTTCGATAAGTTCCTGTACCCGCTGAATATATTTGATCGCGTTGGCGGGGAGATCGGCATAGCTGCGTGCGCCCGCCGTGCTTTGACTCCACCCTTCCATTTCCTCGTAGATCGGTTCGACCGCCGCCTGATCGGCGGAGTGCGACGGGAAATAATCCATGATCTTCCCACGCAGACGATATCCGGTGCAGATTTTTACCGTGTCGAACCCGTCGAGCACGTCGACCTTGGTCAGCGCGATGCCGGTTACCCCGCTAATGGCACAGCTTTGCCGGACCAAAACGGCATCGAACCAGCCGCAACGCCGCTGGCGTCCGGTGACCGTGCCGAACTCGTGTCCCCGTTCGCCCAATCGCCGACCGGCGTCATCGTCCAGCTCGGTCGGGAAAGGTCCCGAACCGACGCGGGTGGTGTATGCCTTCACGATTCCCAGGACGTAGCCGGTAGCACTGGGACCCAGCCCCGAACCGCTCGCCGCCGTGCCGCTGACCGTGTTGGAGCTGGTGACGAAGGGGTAGGTGCCGTGATCGACATCCAGCAGCACGCCCTGCGCCCCTTCGAACAGGATTTTCGCGCCCGCCTTGCGCACCTTTTTAAGCCGTTTCCACACCGGCTGCGCGAACCGCAGGACGAAGGGCGCGATATTGCGCAGCTGATCGAGCAAGCCTGCGCGGTCGACCGGCGCTTGATCGAACCCGGCGCGCAACGCATCGTGATGCGCACATAGCCGGTCCAGCTGCGGTTCAAGCTGGTCAAGATGCGCCAGATCGCATACGCGGATCGCCCGCCGACCGACCTTGTCTTCGTAAGCCGGGCCGATGCCGCGGCCGGTCGTGCCGATTTTCCCCGAACCCGCCGCCGCTTCGCGCAGGCCATCCAGATCGCGGTGGAACGGCAGGATCAACGGGCAATTGTCCGCGATCGCGAAATTATCGTCCGTGATCGAAACACCCTGTGATTCCAGCTTCGCGACTTCCTCCTTCAGCGCCCACGGGTCGAGGACGACGCCGTTGCCGATGATGGACAAGGAACCCGATACGATCCCGCTGGGAAGCAGGCTCAATTTGTAGACGTTCCCGTCGATCACCAGCGTATGGCCGGCATTGTGCCCGCCTTGAAACCGCACGACGGCATCGGCGCGGCTGGCCAGCCAATCCACGATCTTGCCTTTGCCCTCGTCGCCCCATTGTGCGCCGATTACCGTTACATTCGCCAAGATATTTCCCCATGCCGCGCAGTGAAACCCGCCCGATTTGCGGGCCGCGTTTGGGCGGCTGATAGACCCAAGTCAAGCGCGTGCGGTCGCCGGTACAGGGTCTGCGGAACCGGTGTCGCAATCGATCATTGGAGGGGCATGGTAAAAGATAAAAACTACCCCACCCTCCCCATGAACGACGATCGCCAGATCCCGCAGCTTGGCTTCGGTACTTGGGAGATCGACAAGACGGATGCCAAAGAGGCTGTCGGTACGGCGATCGACGCCGGTTACTGGATGATCGACACCGCCGCGATCTACAAAAACGAGGAAGAGGTGGGAAAGGGCATCGGAGCATGGTCCGATATCTTTTTACAGACCAAGATATGGAACGAAAGCCAGGGGTACGACCGTACGCTGAAGGCGGCGGACAAGTGCCTGGAGCGTCTGGATCGCGAATATGTCGACATGCTTTTGATCCATTGGCCCTGTCCCGAAAAAGACCTGTTCGTCGACACCTGGAAAGCGCTCATCGAATTACGCGACAGCGGCAAGGCCAAGTCGATCGGCGTGTCCAATTTTCGCGAGGAAGATTTAAAGCGTATCGTGGACGAAACAGGGGTCGTGCCGGCACTCAACCAAATTGAGTTGCATCCCACATTCCAGCAGCGCGACATGCGCCGGGTGCATGACGAGATGGGGATCGTCACCCAGAGCTGGTCGCCGTTGGGTCAGGGCAAGGCGATGGACAACGAGGTCATCGGGAAAATTGCCGAAGAGACGGGGCATTCTCGCAGTGCGGTTATCATCCGATGGCATATTCAGTGCAAATTGAGCACTTTGCCGCGATCGACCAATCCCGACCACATTCGTGATAACTTCACCGCCCTGACATTCGAATTGAGCGATGCGCAGATGAAGATGATTGATGATCTGGACGATCCCGAGGCGCGAATGGGACCGGAACCCGGCAACTTCAATTCCTGATTGC
>JBASAR010000196.1:0-2383 GCA_049650705.1 Pontixanthobacter sp.
CGGCAGCGGCTATACCGACACCCGAACACGATTCGATAATGACGGATCGATCAACAATTCCGCGTTGGCGATAAACAAGGCGAGTGCGAAGGCGCTCGGCGTGCAAACCGATGTGAACGGCAATCAAATCGATTACAGTTCCGCCGATGGTCAGGTCACTTTCAGCGACACGTTCTCTTTCGATTTCGACCCAACTGATGGCATTGCGGCCGGGGCGTTCGATTTCATCGGCGTGGCCATTCACGAAATCGGGCATGCACTCGGCTTCGTAAGCGGTGTGGATACGTATGACGCATTCACATCCCCGGATGGCCCGAACCAAAACTCGGGCTTGCTGGAAAACTTCGTTGTTTCCAGCCAGCTCGATCTGTTCCGTTACGGTAGCGAAGGCGTGCTGGACTTCTCGACCCAAGGCAATCCATACTTCTCGATCGACGGTGGGCGAAGCCAGCTATTCGGCGATTCGCTTTTCGAAAACGGCCGCTTCAATGGCAATGGCAGTTTCTCCGGCCTTCCCACCGATCGCCAACAGGCATCGCATTGGCTGGATAGCCCTCCCGGGGTTCCCCAACGTGGTATCCTCGATCCGACGCTGGGTCGCGGGCAATTGCTGTCGATAACCGCTCTCGACCTCGCCGCCTATGACGCCATCGGTTACGACATTGCGTTCGACGTGTTGTCCAACAGCGACTACCGTTTCTCGACGGCGGATGCCTTCCGCCAGTTCGCCCCGCAATCGGCGGTGCCGGAACCGGGCACATGGCTGCAAATGCTGTTGGGCTTCGGCTTGCTGGGTGGCGCGATGCGCTTCCTCAAACAGCGTTTCTCGACCTTGAAAACCGCATAGATCGAATAGCGACGACAGCCCGAGGGGTCGAAACGGACCTCTCGGGCTGTCGTTTTGCAAGATTTCCCGCCGCCGTCGCATTCAGCTTCGGCCGATCGTCCCACGACTGTATCAATCCATAATCTACACAGATATTCGCCGGTTGCGCGGATTAGCAGGGTCGTCTGCGACCAGCAGTTCGCGGTCGGCCACGCCTTCGATGCGGGCGAAGCGGTTTTCCTCCACTCCGGCGCGTAGCAGTTCCTGGCGGCTCGCCCCCCCCGCGGCCGGTCGAAAGCCACCAATTGTTGGTGCGGACCCCCGGCTTTCACGTCAGCGCATCGATAAAGCCGCGCACGCTGATCGCCGACATGTCGCCGCGCAGGCTGTCCGCGTTTACCCGCGAGAGGCCGCGCGCTTCGGGTACCAGCATCGCCGTGCCCAGTGCGAACATCGAAAAATCGGCATCGTGCTGGTCGGCGGGCATGAGGGCGATGCGGCGGCGGGGCAGGTGATCGAAAGTTTCGGTGCATTCGTGATCGACGGAAATTTCAAGGTCGGCCTGTTCGTGTTCGTCACCCTCCTTATCATCAACATGATCGTCAAAACCAAGGGCGCGAGCCGCGTGTCCGAGGTTTCCGCCCGTTTCACACTGGGTGGGCCGGCCTTAGGACCGCCGAAGAAGTCGAGGCGCAGCGAGGTGTCGACGGAGGCAGATTTCTACCGCGCGACGGATGGGTGTCCACATTCGTGAAAGGCGATGCGCTGGTGGCGCAGGTGCCGGCGCTAATGCTGTCGATCGCGGCAGCGGTGATCGTAACCCGCGTGGCGGACAAAAGCGATCTGGCGTGGCACATAGGCGGCCAGTTCGCCGATCCGCGCAGCTGGCTGCCGGTGGGCGTGGTGCTTGGAACGCTAGGGATGATCCCGGCCATGCCGCAAACCGTGTTTCTGTCGGCCGCGGCGGTGATGTTCTGGCTCAGCTGGACCCTCACGAAACGCAGCGTCCGCATCGCGATCCCCGATCCAGTGGAGGATGCGCCATCGCCCGAAGCCATCGCGATAGAGGACATCAGCGACCATACGCTGGTCATGATGGAGCTGGCTACGGCTTGGGCCATCTGGTGGGCGAAGCGCGCCGTGCGCCGCTGGTCGCCCGCATCACCGGCGTGCGCAAGCAATTGTCGCACGAATGGGGGTTCATCGTGCCGCAGTTTTGCGTGCGCGACAGTCCCGATCGGGGGCCGCATGATTGTCGTATCCTTTTGGGCGGGGCGCCCATCATCGCGACTAATCTCGACCAGCTGCTAATCGCGCGAAGCGAATTGCTGCTCGGATTGGAGGAGGTTCGCGCCGTAATGGATGCGCTGAAGGAACGGATGTTCGGCCTGATCGAGGCGGTGCACCACGAACCGCTGACGCTCGCCGCGCTCACCCGCTTGTTGAAAGTGTTTATGGCAGACGGGATCACATTGGCCCATCCGCTGCCGCTATTCGCCAGCCTTGCCGGCGTGTTGCAGCAAAGCCGAGATTTCGATGCGGTAATCGACCGCATTC
>JBASAR010000197.1:0-1513 GCA_049650705.1 Pontixanthobacter sp.
CGTAGCGCAATACGATGCTAAACGGTTGCCATATTTTGGCAAACGTACGTACTTTAAGAACCCGAAAACGGATTGTTCGGGTCAAGCCCTTGCGCAGAAGTTGGGCTTTGTGCTTCGTCGGGGTTAACTGGCACAGTGGGCTGCACACTGACCACAGCTTCGCGCGCAGCTTGCCCTAGCTGTTGCGCAGCTCTATCGGTGCTGACCCGACCAGCGTAAGCTCTCAGCTCTTCTGCCGCAGCGGTGCCCAGTCCTTGCCCAAAAGCTTGTGAAGCAGTAGCCACATATCCAGAGGTTGGGGTTACATGGATACGTGAAATAGTGTCGGCTTGCTCAAGTTGAAGGGCACGCAATGTGTCAGTGCTACAACTGGCTTCATAAGAACGCCCTTGTGCAAAAGCAATGTCAGGGTTTTCATGAATATTTACACCACTTGCCGCGTGATTGATTTCCGCCACCCTATCCCGGAGTTCGTCCATGTTACTTGAACTTTCGCTAACAAGTAAATTTTGTAAACTCTGGTTTAGTTCTCTGGTGTACTCGGCACTCTCGTTGTGAACGTTTGAACTTTGTGTAAGCACTTGGTTAATTCCAGGAACAGGCGCTATGGAGCCCTGCGGTTTGTTGTCATTTAACCAAGTCACAAAGTCTGTAACGCCCTGGGAAAACGTACTGGTCGAGTGACCTTCTGGTTTTGGCAAATCCGGCGCGCTGGGCTCCATTGCGAAAGCAACGTCGCCAGGAAAACACATGATGAAGAGCCATGCCGCTGCGCAAATACACAGCACATACGCAACCACCCTATCGAACAAGTGAGGACTGTTCAAACAACGTAGGATTAGCAGTGCATAAGCCACCAAAATCAGCATAAGCGCCACTATTAAAGCTAAGCTAAGTTGTGTTGCATATGTGGGGTCTTCAAACGTTACAGTACAGGCAGCGTAAAGTGCGTAAAGCTCGGTCTTGGACCTTGGTGTGCTTAGTAGAACAGCTACGTATAGCGCTGGAAACTTTATAATTAAAGCGCCTAAAAAGTAAGCTAAGGCTACGGGCGTTACTAAAAAAAGCAGCGGCATAGTTACGATAAAGTAACCATAAAACGCTGCTGCAAAATAAGAAATGAGTAAGGCTAAACTTGAGCATACCGCTATGCCTTTTAATAACCAAGGTAGGGTTGACCACCATTGTTTAGCCTTTATGGCATAGGGTTTAAAGTGTTGCTTAACAGTCATCGGTGTTATGATTCAAGATTTCATAAGCCAGGTCCACGCAAGCTTATAGGCCTTGCCGGGAACAAAGGACGAGGGTTTGTGTGCTTAACTCCCTAAAAACACTTACAATGAGTCGCACATTGTTTTTTATGAGCCAGTTCTACACAAGCTTACTTACGCGGAGGACGCCTACTAAAGGTTGGTAACCTGCCCCCGTAACAAGCTTGCCTATGTACCTTGAGCCGGGGGCGCTTACTAAAGGTTGGTAACCTGCCCCCGTAACAAGCTTGCCTATGTACCTT
>JBASAR010000198.1:0-8427 GCA_049650705.1 Pontixanthobacter sp.
AAGGCTCGCCCATCCAACGACAGCGTAATCCAATCGGTCCCGATCAGGATGTGCACGATGTTCCGATGGTGCCCGATATCGCACCACGACAACGTCCGGCCCTTCCGGTCTTTCAGCCATTCCTGCGCAGGCTGGCAGCCGCCGATGTGGAAGTTCCAGGTGATCACGAGGCGTCGGCGAATATCGCCGCGAAAGAGCGATCGGGTGCAAGGGTGCCAAGGGTGCCCAAGGTATCGGACAACCAGCAATTGTCACGCCTTGAAAAATTTACCCTTTATTAATCAAAAGCTTATCACGCGAACCTTTGTTTTTACACCAGATTTACGGCACGGCGTGCATCCGATCGGGGAAAACATGCGTAGGTAAGCTGTCGTTTGTCTGAACGGCGTGTCGCGAAGGTAAGGGATCGCGGGGGACGTTACGGGGGCCGCGTGCAAGCACGATCATCCCATCATTTCCCCGGCATCGATCCGGTATGGCGTTCAGTTCGGGATGCCATGCTCCGTTTCCCTTCCGTTTTGCCGGCACTTCGGTCCAAGTCTGCAAATAGGAAACCCTGATTCATGAAAAAGCCCATTACCTTTTCGCTATCCGCGGCCCTGCTGGCCGGCAGCGCGATGATCGCGCTCACCGCCACCCCCGCCGCAGCGGATGAATGCCTGCTCGACACGAATGACGACGATACCGCGACCGATGGTGTCGATACGGATGGTGGTGCGGAAGGCGAAGGAAGTTCGCTAGCATGCGGAGCCGGCGCATCAGCGTCCGGCGTTGGGTCCACAGCGATAGGTCTGGATTCGAACGCAACAGGCGGAGGTGCAACTTCGCTTGGTACGGATAGCGAAGCCGCTGGTAGTAATGCCATAGCGATCGGCAATACGGCTGTGGCCGATGGCGGCGACGCTATCGCCATCGGCGGAAACCGCGATGGTGCCGATGGACGACCGACACGGGCTACCGGCCCCTCCACCACCGCAGTAGGCGGACAGGCGATTGCCGAAGGCCCCGGTGCCTCCGCCGTCGGCTGGCGTTCAGAAGCCACCGCCGAACGCGCGCAAGCCTTCGGCCACCTCGCCACGGCGCAGGGTGTTCGTAGTCTCGCCGTGGGTGAAAACGCCGATGCGCAAAGCGACAACGCCACCGCGATCGGCAACGAAGCGATTGCCAACGGTGCGGATGCGCTGGCACTGGGCGATACGGCGGCAGCCAACGGCCCATCCACCACCGCACTGGGCGGCGAAACCGTAGCGACCGGCCCCGGCACCACCGCGGTCGGCTGGCAATCCGCCGCGACTGCCGAACGCGCGCAAGCTTTCGGTCACCTCGCAACGGCACAGGGTGTCCGCAGTCTCGCTGTCGGTGAGAATGCCGACGCGCAGAGCGACAATGCAACCGCCATCGGCAACGAATCCATCGCCAACGGCGCCGACGCGCTGGCGCTGGGCGATACGGCTGCGGCCAACGGCCCCTCCACCACCGCCCTTGGCGGCGAAACGGTTGCGACCGGTCCCGGCGCATCCGCAGTAGGCTGGCAGGCGCAGGCCACCGCTGAACGCGCGCAGGCCTTCGGTCACCTCGCCACGGCGCAGGGCGTGCGGAGTCTCGCTGTCGGTGAGAACGCCGACGCGCAGAGCGACAATGCGACCGCAATCGGTAACGAAGCCATCGCCAACGGTGCAGACGCGCTGGCGCTGGGCGATACGGCCCTTGCCGAAGGACCGTCCACAACGGCTCTCGGCGGTGAAACCGTCGCGCAGGGTCCCGGCGCGACGGCGGTCGGCTGGCAGTCTTCCGCCACCGCCGAACGTGCCCAGGCCTTCGGCCATCTCGCCGATGCATCGGGCGTACGCAGCCTCGCCGTGGGTGAAGCCGCAGCCGCCTCTGGCGATACATCGGTCGCGCTGGGCGACCGGAGCGCCGCTTCGGGCGAAAACTCCGTCGCACTAGGCGCAGGTTCGGTCGCCGATGACGACAATGTCGTATCGGTCGGATCGGACACCAACCAGCGGCGCATCACCAATGTCGCCAACGGTATCGAAGACGACGATGCCGTCACGATGAGCCAGTTCAACGCGGCTACCACTTCCTTTGCGGAAGCCAGCGAGGACCTCGCTTATTTCGACGTCAACAGCGACGGGCCGGGCGCGGAAGCGGATGGCGAGGACTCCATCGCGATCGGTGAAGACGCGTTTGCGCAAGGTGATTTCAGCATTTCGATCGGCGCCGACGCGGTGGCCAGCGGGATCGACGCATTGGCGATTGGCGGCAGCGGCGAGGACAACGGCGCCCGCGCGCTCGGCAATTCGACCACCGCGATCGGCGGCGAATCCGAAGCGCAGGGGCCAGGCGCCACGGCCATCGGCTGGCGCGCGATGGCAACCGCCGAACGGGCGCAGGCCTTTGGTCATCTTGCCGAAGCCGAAGGCGTGCGCAGCTTGGCGGTGGGCGAAGCCGCCCGTGCGCGGGCTGACAATTCGACCGCCATCGGCAACCAGACCCGTGCCAGTGGCGCAGGATCGACCGCATTGGGCGATCGCGCCACATCCGGCGGCGATCGTTCGGTCGCCATCGGACAGGCATCGCGCACCGAAGGCTTCGGCGCGACCGCATTCGGTTGGCAGGCGAGCGCGGAAGGCACCCGCGCATCCGCCTATGGCTACCAATCGCAGGCGGATGGTCAGTTCTCGCTCGCCATCGGCGACCGTGCAAACGCGCAAAGCGCCAATTCGACCGCCATCGGCAATCAGTCGGTCGCCAACGGTCCCGACGCACTTGCCATCGGCGACACGGCGCTCGCTGCCGGTCCATCGACCACGTCGGTCGGCGGGGAAAGCATCGCAACCGGTCCGGGTGCTTCCGCATTCGGCTGGCGCGCGATGGCAACCGCGGAACGGGCGCAGGCTTTCGGCCATCTCGCCACGGCACAGGGCGTACGCTCCCTCGCCATCGGTGAGGCGGCGGATGCGCAAAGCGACCGTTCGACCGCCATCGGCAACCAGTCGGTCGCCAATGGCGCGGATGCACTCGCCATCGGCGATACGGCGCTGGCGACCGGCCCATCGACCACATCGGTCGGCGGGGAAAGCATCGCGACCGGTCCGGGGGCAACCGCCTTCGGTTGGCGCGCAGAGGCGAATGCCGAACGTGCCACCGCACTTGGCCATCTTGCCAATGCGAACGGCGTGCGTTCGGTTGCCGTGGGTGAAGCGGCCACCGCCAATGCGGCCGGGGGCGTCGCCATCGGCAACCAGTCGACGGCGGGGGGCACCAACTCCATCGCCATCGGTAACGGCGCCACCGCGACCAATGACGGTCAGATCGTGCTTGCCGGTCTGAGCAACAGCACGGTCAGCCAGATGGGCCCGATCTCGGTCGTGACATCGGACGATAACGGCACGCTCGGGTTGAGCCAGAACCTGGCCACGGCGGAGTCCGTCGCGCTCAGCAATGCTGCGATCGGTCGCAACACGGCCTCCATCGGTGCGAATACCAGCGCAATTGGCGTCAACAACGCCAACATCGCAGCGCTGCAATCGCTGACCACCTCGCAGACCGCCCGGATCGACGATTTGTTCGACCGGTCGGACATCAACGCGCGGGCAATCGACCGTGCGACGGAAGGTGTCGCGATGGCTCTGGCTATGGAATCCCCGATGCTGCCCGCCGGAACCACTTTCGCGCTTTCAGGCGGCGTCGGTTACTTCGACGATCAGGGCGCGGGCACGGTGGCCGCGACGGCACGGATCGGTGAAAACGCCGCATTCTCTGCTGGCCTCGGTGTCGGGTTCGACAGCGGTGAAATCGGTGCGCGTGGCGGTTTCCAGATCGCCTGGTAACTTGCCAACACAGCGTCCCCTGGTTTGAATTCCACTGGACCGGAAGGATGGGGCTGGACCGTAAAGGTTCGGCCCCATTTCTTTTGCGCTTATCTGCCGTACATACGAAACATCGAACCGGTTCGCGCGTTCGCCCTCCATGCCTATAAACATCCATGCGAAATTCGCCTTCGAAACCGAAGCGCCCACCGATATGCTGCTGCAATTCGAAGCGGCCGCCATCCCCGAACAACATATCCTGTCTGCCGATACGCAAATGTCGGATGCCGAACATATGGCCCGGGTATCCGCCGGCGACGATATCGGCGACCGCATCTGGCTGCGGGTGGATGGCCATTTCGAGGTCGAATATCGCGCCAGCGTGGAACTCGACCGATTGTTGAGCGCGATCAGTTCACTGGACCGGGTCGCACCCCACAAATTACCGGCGGAAGCGGTCAAATATCTGTTCGACAGCCGCTATTGCCAGGCGGACCGGATGCAAAGTTTCGTGCAGGATGAATTCGGCGCATTGCAGGGCGGCGCGCGGATCATGGCGATGCACGACTGGATCGCGTCCAACTTCACCTATACCCCCGGCGCATCCAACGCATCGACCACCGCGGTCGACAGCTTCATCGAACGGCGCGGCATCTGCCGCGATTACGCGCATGTCATGGTCGCCTTCGCCCGCGCCAGCGCGATCCCGGCCCGCTTCGTCAGCTGTTTCGCACCGCAGGTCACGCCGCCCGATTTCCACGCTGTGGCGGAAGTGTTCCTGGCCGATCCCACCATCGCGGGCGGCGGTGCGTGGTATCTGATCGACGCGACCAACATGGCCAATGCCGAAGACATCGTGAAGATAGGCGTGGGCCGCGACGCCGCCGATGTCAGCTTCATGACCAGTTTCGGGGCCAGCAATTTCCTGTCATCCGACGTTACGGTAACGCAGGATTGATCAAACGCACACGGCCTGCGATTGACGGGCCATGACTTTTACAGCCCGCAAACTGGTACTCTTCGGCGCAACCGGCGATCTGGCGCAGCGTATGTTGCTTCCGTCGCTTTGCGCGTTGCACGCCGATGGGCTGTTGCCCCCCGATATCGGGATAATCGGCACGGCGCGCACCCCGCATAGCGATGCCGAATATCGTGATATCGCTCGCGCGGCGCTGGAAACATATCTTCCCGCCGATCGCCGCGGTAGCGTGGCCGATTTTCTGGGCCGCCTGACCTATCAACCGCTGGACGCGGCCACGCTGCAGGGGTTCGACGATCTCGCCGCCAAGGTCGGATCGACGCAAGACGGGCTTGCGATCTTCCTGTCCACGGCGCCCAGCCTGTTCGGCTCCACGATCGCCGGGCTGCAGCACGCCGGGCTGGATGGGCCGCAGGTCCGCATGTGCCTGGAGAAACCGTTGGGTAGCGATCTCGCCAGCAGCCGCGCAATCAACGATGCCGTGGCTGCCGCTTTTCCCGAAGACCGTATTTTCCGCATCGACCATTATCTGGGCAAGGAAACGGTTCAGAACCTGCTCGCCCTGCGGTTCGCCAACATCCTGTTCGAACCGCTGTGGAACGCCGCCCATATCGATCATGTGCAGATTACCGTGGCCGAAACCGTCGGGGTGGAGGGCCGCGCGGAGTTCTACGACGATACCGGCGCGCTGCGCGACATGGTACAGAACCATATCCTTCAGCTGCTGGCACTGGTCGCGATTGAGCCGCCCGCCGATTTCGACGCGACCGCGATCCGCGACGAGAAGGTGAAGGTGCTGCGGTCGCTGCGTATGGTGGAGAACGCGGAAACCGTCACCGGCCAATATCGCGCCGGGGCGATCCGTGGGGAGGCCGTGCCGGGATATGGCGACGCGCTCGAGACGGACAGCGATACCGAAACCTTCGTCGCCCTGCGCGCGCATGTCGACAATTGGCGCTGGAAAGGGGTCCCGTTCTATCTGCGGACCGGCAAACGGCTGCCCGAACGGGTCACCGAAATCGTCGTGCAGTTCAAATGCGTGCCGCATTCCATCTTCGAACGCAAAGGTGCGACGATGACCGCCAACCGGCTGGTGATCGGCATCCAGCCGGAAGAAAATCTCCATCTGTCCGTCATGGCGAAAATGCCCGGACTGGACCGGGAGGGTATCCGTCTGCGCTCCGTTCCGCTCGACATCACCATGCCCGATGCGTTCAGCGGCACACACCGGCGGATCGCCTATGAACGGCTGCTGCTCGATTTGATCGAAGGGGACCAGACCCTGTTCGTCCGCCGCGACGAGGTGGAGGCGCAATGGCAATGGATCGACGGCATCCGTACGCTTTGGGATGCGGACAAGCAGGCGCCCCGCCCCTACACCGCCGGCAGCTGGGGGCCGAGCGCCGCCATCGCCCTCACCGAACGCGACGGAGTAAGTTGGCATGACGAATAATTTGCACGACACCGTCCACCGCATGACCACGCGCGTTATCGCCAATTCGCGCGCCGGCCGCACACGCTATCTCGATCTGATCGAGCGCGAAGGACAAAACCGCCCCGACCGCACGATCATGAGCTGTTCCAACCTCGCCCACGCCTATGCCGCGGCGCAGGAGGATCAGCGCGCCATGGTCGCGCAACGCGGACCGAATATCGGCATCGTGACCGCCTATAACGACATGCTCAGCGCGCATCAGCCCTATGGCCGCTATCCCGAACGGCTGAAGATCTACGCGCGCGAAGTCGGCGCGACGGCGCAGGTCGCCGGAGCCACGCCCGCGATGTGCGACGGGGTGACGCAGGGGCAGACTGGCATGGAATTGTCGCTGCTCAGTCGCGACATCATCGCCATGAGCGCCGCCATCGCCTTGAGCCACGGCGTCTACGACGGCGCGCTGATGCTGGGGATCTGCGACAAGATCGTGCCCGGCCTGCTGATCGGCGCGCTGCGATATGGGCATCTGCCGACGATCTTCGTGCCCAGCGGCCCGATGCCCAGCGGCGTGTCGAACAAGGAGAAGGTCCGCGTCCGGCAGCTTCACGCGGAAGGCAAGGCGAGCCGCCGCGAACTCCTCGAAAGCGAGCTCGGCAGTTATCATTCGCCGGGCACCTGCACATTCTACGGCACCGCCAATTCCAACCAGATGATGATGGAAATGATGGGCCTGCACATTCCCGGCGCGGCCTTCCCGCAGCCAGGCACGAAGCTGCGCCAGTCGCTGGACCGTGCGGCGGTGCACCGGGTGGCGGCCATCGGGATCGATGGGAACGACTATCGCCCCATCGGCCATTGCGTCGATGAACGCGCGATCGTCAACGCCGCCGTGGGTCTGCTTGCAACCGGCGGTTCGACCAACCATGCGATCCATATTCCCGCCATGGCGCGGGCGGCGGGGGTGTGTTTCGATTGGAGCGATCTGGCCGAGTTGAGCGCCGCTGTGCCGTTGATCGCGCATGTCTATCCCAACGGATCGGGCGATGTGAACCATTTCCACGATGCGGGCGGCATGGGCTATGTCATCGGCGAATTGCTGGATGCGGGGCTGGCCCATCGTGACGTGCTGACCGTGCATGACGGCGATCTCACCGCCTATGCGCGCGAGGCGGGGTTGGAGGGCGGCTCTCTCGTCTGGCGCGATGTCGGGCCGAGCGGGGACGACACGATGCTGCGTCCCGCCGCCGCGCCCTTCGCACCCCATGGCGGCATGAAGCTGGTGACCGGCAATCTGGGCCGCGCCTGTTTCAAGACCAGCGCGCTTTCCCCCGACCGACACACGGTCGAAGCGCCCGCGCGGGTGTTCGATACGCAGGAGGCGGTGGGCGAGGCATTCCGGGCGGGCGAACTCGATCGCGACGTGGTGGTCGTCGTGCGGTTTCAGGGACCGCGCGCGAACGGAATGCCCGAACTCCATGCGCTGACCCCGCCGCTGGGCGTATTGCAGGATCGCGGATATCGCGTCGCGCTGGTCACCGATGGGCGCATGTCGGGGGCAAGCGGTCAAGTCCCCGCGGCCATCCATTGCACACCGGAGGCGCTGGGCGGCGGCCCCCTTGCCCGCCTGCGCGATGACGACATGATCCGCCTGTGCGCCGAAACGGGGACGCTTTCGACCGACGCCGACCTCAATGCGCGCAGGCCGGCATCCGATCCGGTGCAGGACATGGGTTTCGGACGCGAATTGTTCGCCATGATGCGCGGGCAAGCCGACAGCGCCGAACGCGGCGGGTCGGCGATGCTGGCGCAGGCCGGGCTGTAACCACGCCGATGCGCGACACCCTCGACTTTGTCTGCGCTGATATCGGCGGAACCCATGCGCGCTTCTCCCTTGCCTCCATAGCGCGCGATGGCCGCATCGAACTGGATACGCCGGAGACCCTGGCGACCCGCGATTATCCCGATTTCGAACATGCCTGGGGCGAATTTCGCCGGCGGAAGGGCGGCACCTTGCCCCGCGCGGCCGCATTCGCGGTGGCCGCCCCCACATCGGGGGACACGATACGCTTCACCAACAATCCCTGGACCATCCACCCGGCTGAAGTGAACCGTCGATGCGGGCTTTACGATCATGTCGTCGTCAACGATCTGGAAGCGATCGCCCATGGCGTGGCGTATCTCGCCACGGATCCCGGCAC
>JBASAR010000199.1:0-6027 GCA_049650705.1 Pontixanthobacter sp.
GTCATAGTCAATCCCGTAACCCTTATGGTTGGTATCGGGGCAATCGGATGGCTCGGCACGGGCCACCGAGCGCAGATCGTGCGCAGCCAGATTGCCGCCCGTCTCTGCGTTCTCCTGGCCGTCAAGGCGCATGGGGACGAGCTTGGTACAGGCCTCACACGCCTTCTGGCCGACATGCGTCACTGCGCGGACCGCCCGCGTACCGAGATGGGTCATCTTTCGCAGGCCGAACTCGGCGCCTCGCGTAGCCGTCTCGCCCGCATGGAGCAGCGCCTGTTGCGATCGATGGCCGAACCCGCAGGACCTCCGCCGGCCCCGTGGCACGAGCCCGTCCCCCTTGCCCGAGATCGTGGAGACATGGCGGCGGCGGCCGTCACGACCGCCTTCACCGCCGGGGAGATGGCGTGGCATGCCGCAGCGATCGATCCGCAGGTTTTGGCTGCCGCCGACTTCTCGCGGAGCGCCGATCTAGGCGATCCGGTCGCTTTTGCCCTCAAAGCGCACGATCTTGCCATCGGCGGCGCTTACCTGAGCCTTCGCGGCTACGTGGCCGAACGGGCTGTCATGGCCGGGCTCGTCGAGCAAGGCCATGCCGTCTCGCTGGCACCAGACAGGGCCACGCCGGGTTTCGACCTCGAGGTGGATGGCGGGCCGGTACAGGTAAAGTGCGGAACCAGCCTCTCCCTCCTAGAAGACCATTTCGCCCGCTACCCGGACGTCCCGGTGATCGCGAATGCGGAGTTGGCCGAGGCGGCAGCAAGTCGGGGGGCGCCCTGGTCCTACCTCGTCACTACTGTTCCGGGCTTCGAGATCGCCGCCGTCGAAGCGCAACTCGATGCCGCGCTAGAAGCTGCAGGCGATCTCGCTGCGCCAGATGTCCTGGGTTTCGCATTGTCGGCAGGGCTGCTGCGTGGCGGGATCGAGTACTGGCGCGGCCGCATTCCGGCATCGGACCTGCCGGCTTGGCTCCTCGTGGACGGGTCTGCACGGGGCTCACTCGCCTTTGCCGGCACACAAGCCGGTATGTGGGTCGGGCTGGTCGCCATTGGGCCGGCCGGTGCTCTCATCCTCGGCCCACTCTCCGGCGCGGCGGCGCAGATGGGGGCGGGCCCGCTGCGGGATCGCGGCACGAGGCTCCTGATGCGGAGCTGGGAGAGGGCGCTGATGGCTCATGCGCTAACTCTTCACCACGCGGTTCTGGCGGCGGCGACGCGGCGCGTCGACATGCTGGAGGCGCGCCGCTCGGCGATACGGGCACAGAGGACTGGCGATCTTGCCCTCGATGCCTGGCTTCACCGACGCGCGAGCGATGCCGTCATTGCAGCAGTCGAAGATGAGATCGATCTGATCAAGCTTCCAACGGGCGAAGCGGATGTGCTCGCGCTCATCGTACATGCTGCCCGTATCGCGCCCGCAGATGGCGCGGTGCTGCGCACAAAGCGAGACGTGGAGAAACATCTGCGCACGCGCCCCACACTCGGACAGGCAATAACGAGGGCTGGGCGGTCGGCTGCAGCGAAAGTCCGAGTATCTCGGTGAGATGCAGGGTCTATCGAAAAAGTCGGTGGCTTGACGGACGCTATGGAGGTCGGCCTGCCTGCCGCATCTCCTTCGGTGCAGACGATTGGATTAACAGACCGGCTGGTCGCTGGCGGGAACCTGAAGACGCGTCTGGGACATGGTAAAACAGGATGCCCGGAACGTGTTAAGCCAACCAGTTGAAACCGGCCCCCTGCCCCGCTTGTGCGGGATTCAAGGCGAACCGGAGCTGAGTACTTTTGCCAATAGTGTTAAGCCGGCGCTTCCGACCCAAAGCTGCCGTTCATTGGGCTTGCAGAATGCTGCTATGCGGCCAGCCGAACCAGCCATTCAGCACTTCAAGCAGTAGTCGATGATTTCGGTGAAACCCACCTCTTCTCGGGTCAGCCTTGCTGCCAGTTCGTTAAGGTGTGCGACACTGGGCAGCTCATCTGTTCCAGATATTCCTACGGTAAATTCGGCGTTGTAGCCCTTGCCGACCCTTGAGAGTTCAGCACTGAGCTGGCTCAGAATGTCGTCTCTTAGCACAAGTTGGTTGCGCCGAAACCGGATCAGCCGGTGACAATCGAAAAAGTCGGAGCGCTTGGAAGAGTCGTATTTTCTGCCGTTCCAACCGGTGGCTCGTGTCGAACGGTACAGAACACGCTCTTGCATATCTCGCCAAACGCTGAAATCAAAATCATTAGCTGGGTTCGGATTCTCGTGCGTAGCCTGAGGTTGGAAGTCGGTTACCCCAAACTGATGTTTATCTAGGACAGCCAAAGTCCTGTTCTGTGCAGAAAGCATGTGCTTGATTGCTTTCGGTATCACAAAGTACATCATTCTGGCTGAATCTAGGATGCGTATTTCTCTGGGAACCTCTTCGTCGTCTCGATCCCAGTGTCTTTCGGTGCGTACTGGCACCCACTGAATATACGTGCCAAAGATACGCGTAACGCTACTTGAGCCGAACGAAGCTATGTGAATGGCATCACGCTCCGCGTCGTCATTTAGGGAATAGTAAGCTGCGCCGAACCGAACAAGCGATTTAGCAATGTCCTCTACCCACTCACGAACTGTTTCATCGACAGGATGGGGGCCATATCTGGTTTGGACATTAGAAAGTAGTCGCTCGGTCAGCTCTTCGTCACTCGAAGCAATGTCGAATAATCTTCCGCTATGTCGGTTAACGAGATTGAAGATACTGGCGAAGTCTTCGTCGAACATTCGCCGATTAAAATCAGGCCTGTCTTTTTCGCCTTTGACGAATAGCCGATCAAGAAGCCCAAGATGCGTCTCATCAAAGCGATGATGGTGCAAAGGTTCTGCCCTAAGGATCTTCATGCTGGACCTCTCCGCGTTCTTCGCACAGCCGACGAGCAAGACTGGTAATGTGATGATCTATATTCATGTTCGTGGTTTCGAGGTCCGGCAAAACATGCTTTGCAAAGAAGAGATGAGACGCATTAGAATGCGAGTTTAAAAATTCTCTCACGGTCTTGCTCGGGTGCTGTTCGCCTCGCGTCATCCCCATTCGATCCCCAAACCCGTCGCGTCGCGCGAGATGTTCGAACGACATTTTCCAGTTGATCCGGATCATTCCACGAGGTGACGCACTCATACTGAAGCTGTGCGGGTTAGAGAGCAGCACCATTCTTTCAAGATACAGTTGCTTATCCGTGGTGTGCCCGATCCAGCCATCGAATCTGGCCAGCGCACCCTGCGACAGTTTTTCGTTGTCGAAGTATGCCCCATAAAGGATGGCAAAGCCCAGTACTGAGGCCAAGTCATTGATAACAGTTGAGATGAGATGAAGTCGGAACTCGTCACTAATGTAGAGCGTAGGGTCCACAAACCTTGAGTCCGCCGCTAGTAATGCAAGGGACATGAACATCGGGAGAACTTCGTCTAACTTATCTACATCATTTTGTGCGAGAGCACTTATACATGCCTCAGCCAATTCAAAGTAGATCTGCCCAAAGTGATCCGGCAACTCCTCGTTGTGTTCCGATCCGAATATGTGTGCGATCGTCGCTTCGCTGCCGAGCGTTGCAAGTGCGTTGTCTCGCGACGTTTCAACTTTCTTGCACAGTTCAGCTACGTCGATAGTTGGTAGAACGTATTGTTCTTCCGTGTAGTGCGTGAACCCGCGATACTGATCCAAGAGCTCTGCTAGTTCATCGAACCACCGTGGAAGTTTCCAATGGCTATGTAAGCTTGCCAGAATGACTTGCGTTGCGGCCTCAGACATTTCCAGTTTCGTCAATGTGGCCGCAAATTCTGGAACCGTGTTTTGGTAGAAGTCGCACACTTCCGGCAGGACCTTTGCGTAATGCTGCAACAGCTTCTGGACCGCCAACTGTTGGATGTATTTCGGCTCGGATAGACGATGTCCCTCTATTTGGTGCTCAAACTCAATGCGTTCAACGATGAACGCGAGTTCAACTTGTAGAAACGCGGGCAGACTGCGTAGAGATCTTTTGCTCCACTCGTCCGCATCGAATAGCCGTTTCAGCTCTTTCTCGAAGGTCATCATTCGGCGAAGAGTTTCTAGGCATAGATTACTCCCCAGTGCTGCCCATGTGTCAGCTATGCCAATCCTCGTCACCGCTGAATCACTGTCCGCTAAAGCGTTCTCTGTCGCAAAGGCTTGTTCAATGATTTTCTTAAATCTTTTGAGCTCCTGCATACCTACGTCGAACTGAAATTGGGTCGCATACGTTGAAGCTCGGGTCGAAAAGCGACTGAGGAGTTTCAATGCAAGTTCGAAGTCTCCGACCTGAAACGCGAGCTCAATATGGTCTGCAAGCCTGTCGACTATCTCGTTTTCGAGCCACTGATGGTCGGGTTTTTCCTCAACTAGCATTTGCTGACTGCTTGTTTGCAGCGCCATAGACGTCGCGGTGTCTCCAGCAAAGAACCATTGCTTGTGCCTGCTACGCCTCGGGAACCAGTAGCTTTCTCGGTCAATTTCGTGTTTTTGCTGCAGGTAGTGCAGAAGCAAAGTTGTGTAATCGACGGTCAACGCAGGCAAATTGTCGTCCAAGTTTTCCTTGTTGGCCTTAATCCGATCATCAATGTACGAGAGTTGTTCAAGAGCATATCGCGCAGCCTTCGAATGATGGTTGGCCAACGAAATGGAGTTCTTAGGGTTCGCCGCACCTTTGATGTGGCGCGCAATGTTAGGGAGTATCTCACTACGAACGAGCACATTAAGATCAAAAAAATTGAACAGCCTCTGGCCCAACGGAAACAAGGCTAGAGCGCTCAACAACGTCAAAACCGTTCCGACAAGATTGACAAACACTCCGGGTTCAAATCCGAATAAGGGCAAAGACGTTGCTGTCAAACAGAACATCGCCGCAAGTACCAATACCCGGGAATAAACGCTGCCCACCTGCTCGTTGGTAAGCATGTGGATGATGTCGCGGCGAAGTCTGGTGTAGCCAGCACTCAAAATGATGCCAATCGTCGCAAAGTAGATGGAGAAAATTGCAGTGAGCAGTTGAGCGTAGAGCCGGAGCTGATCAATATTGAACTCATTGTCGTCTGTGCTGAGCGGTGCAAGCCAGGACTGATTGCCTCTTACATAACCTTCAGCAGAAATTAGCGCCGCCAACCCCAAAACGACCCAGAACAGGCTCTTCACGCCGACCCAAGCGAAAGAGCCAAAGATGCGAGCGTTTGCCATTGCTTTGGTGACTGAGGCGCTCCTCTTATAGGCGCTACGCTCGAATACAAACGCGATCTTTCCAAGCCCCGCTCGGAACTTCCAAAACCAGGGCTTTGAACCCAACCAGATCTTCAGCTGATCAATCAAAGGGTGCGCACTTTCATTGTTCCTTGCACGACATCTAATTGCATCTGATTGCATTGACCAGATTTACGAACCACAGGCTCTCCGTCGGCCTTACGGACCCTGTAGGCGACCGCGTGGCACGTAGGCGGCCGCTTTTCGGCGTACTCGCCTGTTACATTAGGCTCGCAGCGAAGGTCGGCTCTCCGCCCTTCCCGGCGTTGGAGCGACAGTCCTCTAGACCGGGCGCTTTACAGAATGATCCAGAGCGTCCAGCGCATTAAACAACCGTAGGCTCTCCGAAGCCCGCGGACATCTAGGCTGCCTGCGCGATCGGCCCCGGCCGGTCCCCCTTCCCTGCCAGCAAGCCTGTGACCGAGACGGCCTCGTCGAGCGCTTCCCAGTGCAGTCCGCTGTTCGAGTGAAAGAATACCCGGAGCGGGCCATCACGCATCATAGCCAGCATAGCGCAATTCATGCTTGCACGAATGCATGCAATGCGGCTTGGCTCATTCCATGCTCTGCGCCTTGTAGGCGTGCCACATCTTCAGGAAGAGCTGCTTCTTCGCGCCGTGAGTAAAGCCGTACTCGCGCCCTGCCCGCTCGGAGAACTCGGCGAAGACGCTTTCGGGGACGCGGACCTGGAGGGGGCGCTGGCGCTCGGTCGCCTCGGGGCGCGGATCCGCGGCGATCACGTCGGCGGCGGCCTCGGG
>JBASAR010000200.1:0-6617 GCA_049650705.1 Pontixanthobacter sp.
CTGTTCTTCACCGTGCGGCGCGATTCGATCGAGGATGTCCTGCGGATCCTGCGCGACGATCATCAGTATCAGCAATTGATGGAAATTGCCGGCGTCGATTATCCCGGTCGGACCGAACGGTTCGAAATCGTGTACATGCTTTTGTCGATAACGCGTAACCACCGTTTGATGGTCAAGCTGACCACATCGGAAGATACGCCCGTTCCTACCGTAACCAATCTATGGCCGAACGCCGGATGGCTTGAACGCGAAGTGTTCGATCTGTTCGGCGTGCTGTTCGACGGCAATACCGATCTTCGGCGTATTCTGACCGATTACGGCTTCGAAGGTCATCCGTTTCGCAAGGATTTCCCCCTGACCGGATACACCGAAGTGCGATATTCCGAGGAGGAAAAGCGGGTCATCTACGAACCGGTCGAGCTCGCGCAGGATTTGCGTCAATTCGATTTCATGAGCCCTTGGGAAGGTGCGGATTACGTCTTGCCGGGTGATGAAAAAGCGGACGAACCACCGATTGACGATCCCAAAGTTACGGACAGTCCGAAGGACACCGGCGCCGGACCTAAGGCGGACGCGAAGGCGGCCCTCACCGTCAGCGCGGGTTCACCGGCGGAAAAGGACGGTGGGCGGGATCGTACCCCGCCCCCCGAACCAACTGAAGATCGCGCTGGGAAGCCGGCTCGTAAAGGCGAAACGACCGATACCAAATCGGCAACCGAACCCGACCCTTCGGACGGGAAAGGGAACAATATATGAGCATGTTACTGGAACAATCGCCGACGACCGAAGGCGAGGTCGTATCGAATTATACCATCAATTTCGGGCCGCAGCATCCTGCCGCGCATGGCGTTTTGCGCATGGTGATGGAGTTGGACGGCGAGATCATCGAACGTGTCGATCCACATGTCGGGCTGCTCCATCGTGGCACGGAAAAGCTGATCGAGCATAAAACGTATCTGCAGGCGCTGCCGTATTTCGATAGGCTCGATTACTGTTCGCCGTTGTGCCAGGAATACAGTTACGTCCTTGCGATCGAAAAGCTTCTGAATATCGAAGTACCCGAACGCGCCCAATATTTGCGCGTATTGTTTGCGGAACTCACCCGCATCTCCAACCACATGCTCAATATCGGCGCGCATGTGATGGATGTAGGCGCGATGACGCCGAACCTTTGGGTGTTCGAGATCCGCGAAGACTGTATGAACTTCTTCGAACGCGCGTCCGGCGCGCGGATGCACATGGCGTGGTTCCGCCCAGGCGGGGTGCATCAGGACGTACCGCTCAAACTGCTGACCGATATCGGTGATTGGGTCGACAACCGTCTGCCCGAACTGTTCGGCGATGCGATGAGCCTGGTCACGGACAATCGCATTTTCAAACAGCGGAACGTCGATATCGCGCATGTTGGTAAGGACGATGCGTTGGCTTGGGGCTTCTCCGGCCCGATGATCCGCGCAGCAGGTATTCCGTGGGACATCCGTAAATCGCAGCCTTACGATGTGTACGACCGGATGGACTTCGAGATACCGGTCGGTACCAACTCCGATTGCTACGACCGGTTTATGGTTCGGGTGAACGAGGTGTATCAGAGCGCGAAGATCATCAAGCAATGTATCGCCGAAATGCCCGGCGGTCCGATCGCAGCCGACGACCGCAAGGTCGCACCGCCCAAACGTGGCGAGATGAAGCAATCGATGGAGGCACTGATCCATCATTTCAAACTCTATACGGAAGGGTTTCATGTTCCCGCCGGCGAAGTCTATGTCGCCACCGAAAGCCCGAAGGGTGAGTTTGGTGTGTATCTGGTGAGCGATGGGTCCAACAAACCCTATCGTTGCAAGATCCGCCCCACGGCCTTCAGTCATCTTCAGGCGATGGACTTCATGTGCAAAGGTCACATGCTACCGGATGCAACGGCCATTCTCGGCGCGATCGACGTCGTGTTCGGGGAGTGTGATCGGTGAGCAACTTTATGATATTCGGCAAACGGTCCTTCGAAAATCGATCGATCGGCCGTCGGACATTGGGCGCACTTTTGGTTTCCTCGTTCGAAAATTGGATGGGAAAGAATTGCGGAGAGCAAGTATATGGCTGATCGCGTGCCGTCTCCCGATACACCGGAATTGCGTGATCGCTGGGGCGGTTTCGCATGGACCGCGGAAAACGCGTCCAGGGCGGATTATCATATCGCCAAATATCCTGATGGGCGGCAGCGTTCCGCGGTCATGCCCCTGCTTGATCTGGCACAGCGTCAGGTTGGCGCGGAAACAGATACACAAGGATGGCTGCCCCTTCCAGTCATAGAATACGTGGCGAACTATATCGACCTTCCCGCGATACGCGTATTGGAAGTCGCCAGCTTCTATATGATGTACAACCTTGCCCCGGTCGGCAAATTTCACGTGCAAGTGTGCGGGACCACTCCCTGCATGTTGCGCGGATCGGACGACATCATGGCCGCGTGCAAGGCGCGCGGTATGAAGAAGGGCGCTGTCTCCGACGATGGACTGTGGACCCTTACCGAAGTCGAATGCATGGGCAGTTGCGCGACCGCTCCGATGGTCCAGATCAACGATGGAAATTACGAAGATCTGACCCCCGAACGGCTCGACGCGGTGCTCGATGCATTAGCGGCGGGGCACGATCCGCAAGAGGGCACGCAGGAGCCGGACCGTTATACTTCGGAACCGTTGGGCGGACCGACAACCTTGAAGCAAATGGTCGATGCCAATCACGATTATCGGAGCGAATGGTAATGGATATCGTCACGATCGTCATCGCGTTGATCCTTATTTTCATCGCCTGGAAAGTGCTGATGGGTTTCGTTAAATTCGGAGTGATCGCCGTCGTCATCATTGCCGCCATCTACTTCCTTTCGACAGGGGCTTTGGCCTGATGCTACACGATAAGGACCGCATTTTTACCAACCTGTATGGGTTTCAGGATTGGGGCCTCACGGCGGCGCAGCAGCGCGGTGACTGGGACAATACGAAAGATCTGATCACGCGTGGGCAGGACGCTATCATCGGCGAAATGAAGGATTCCGGTTTGCGCGGGCGGGGCGGGGCGGGCTTTCCGACCGGCTTGAAATGGTCGTTCATGCCCAAGGAATCGAAAGATGGACGTCCCTCCTTCCTGGTCATCAATGCCGATGAATCCGAACCGGGAAGTTGTAAGGATCGCGAGATCCTGCGTCACGATCCCCATAAGCTGATCGAAGGCGCTCTAATCGCCGGTTTCGCCATGCGCGCACGTGCCGCCTATATCTACATTCGCGGTGAGTATATTCGCGAAGCGGAAGTGCTCCAAAAAGCGATTGACGAAGCCTATGCCGCCGGGTTGATCGGTAACGATGCATCGAAATCCGGTTATGATTTCGACGTGTTCATGCATCGGGGGGCGGGGGCGTATATTTGCGGCGAAGAAACCGCGATGATCGAAAGCCTGGAAGGCAAGAAGGGGCAGCCACGTCTCAAGCCCCCATTCCCCGCGGGAGCCGGGCTGTATGGTTGTCCCACGACCGTAAACAACGTCGAAAGCATCGCCGTCGTGCCGACGATCCTTCGTCGGGGTGCCGCCTGGTTCAAAAGTTTCGGCAACGAAGGCAACCACGGCACGAAGCTGTTCCAGATCAGCGGCCATGTGGAAAAGCCGTGCGTCGTCGAAGAAGAAATGAGCATTCCGTTCCGCGATCTTATCGACACGCATTGCGGGGGTATTCGCGGGGGTTGGGATAACCTTCTTGCCGTCATTCCCGGCGGTTCGTCGGTGCCGCTTGTGCCGGCAGAGCAGATCATGGATTGCCCCATGGATTTCGATGGGTTGAAGGCACAAGGTTCGGGCCTTGGTACCGCGGCGGTTATCGTAATGGACAAAAGCACGGATATTGTCCGCGCGATCAGTCGGATCAGTTACTTCTACAAGCATGAAAGTTGCGGCCAGTGCACACCATGCCGTGAAGGCACCGGGTGGATGTGGCGTATGATGGAGCGATTGCGCACCGGCGATGCCGCTATCGACGAAATCGACATGCTGCAGCAGGTGACGAAGCAGGTGGAGGGGCATACGATCTGTGCGCTTGGCGATGCGGCGGCGTGGCCGATACAAGGTTTGATCAAACATTTCCGCCCCGAACTCGAACGACGGATCGAAGAACAAAACGCCCAGTTTGCAGAGGCGGCAGAATGACTGACACAATGTTCCTGGCCGCCGGGTTGCTGATCGGGACAACCGGAACGCAGGTGGCGATCACGCCGCAAGAACCAATGTGCGTTGGAGAGACCTACAATTTTTTTCCGACACCTCCTTGTGAAAATAGGGTTGCCGAGCGCGAACCATGGTTGCGTGAATGGAGCGACTTCATTGAAGCGATCCCCGGAGATACAGTACAATTCGAGAGACTAATTCTACGGGAAACAAAACATGCCTAAAGTAACCGTAGATGGCACCGAACTTGACGTTCCAGAAGGTGCGACCGTTCTGCAGGCCTGTGAGCTGGCGGGCAAAGAAATACCGCGTTTTTGTTATCATGAACGACTGTCTATTGCCGGTAACTGTCGGATGTGCCTTGTCGAAGTGAAACCCGGGCCGCCCAAGCCTCAGGCGTCCTGCGCGCTTCCTGCCGCGGACGGTCAGGAGATTCGCACAGATAGCGAAATGGTAAAAGCTGCACGCGAAGGCGTGATGGAATTCCTGCTGATCAATCATCCGCTTGATTGTCCAATTTGCGATCAGGGTGGCGAATGCGATCTTCAGGATCAGGCTATGTACTATGGGCGTGGAGGCAGCCGCTATCAGATGAATAAGCGCGCCGTGACGGAAAAGTACATGGGGCCGCTGATCAAGACGATCATGACACGCTGTATCCATTGCACGCGTTGCGTGCGTTTCTCCGAAGAAATTGCCGGCGTGGACGAGATCGGCGCTTTGTATCGCGGCGAGGATATGCAAATCACTACATATCTGGAACAGGCGGCTACGCACGAATTGTCGGCCAACGTAATAGATCTGTGTCCGGTCGGCGCTTTGACTTCCCGCCCATATGCTTTCGAGGCACGTCCGTGGGAGTTGAAGAAAACCATGAGCATCGATGTTTCCGATGCGGTGGGGGCCAATATAATGCTATATTCGCGCGGTCGGGAAGTCATGCGCGCTTTGCCCCGCATCAACGATGCCGTGAACGAGGAATGGCTTTCCGACAAGGCACGATATCAGGTCGATGGCCTTATGAAGCGTCGGCTCGACAAGGTTTTCGTCCGGAAGGACGGCGTAATGACTTCGGGCAGTTGGGAAGAGGCATTCGCGCGTATTGCAGAGGCTAGGCCTGGTAATAGCATCGCAGCAATTGCCGGTGATCTGGTCGATTGCGAAACGATGTTTGCCGCGAAAACGCTATTGGCCGCCATGGGCAGCACGCTGCTCGAAGGACGGCAGACGGGCATGAATTACGATGTTACCAATTTGGCCGCGGTGAATTTCAATTCCGGCTTCGCTGGGATCGAGGAAGCCGATGCTATCTTCATTGTGGGCAGCGATGTTCGGGCGGAAGCCGCTTTGGTCAATGTCCGGTTGCGTAAGGCGGCGAAGCGGGGCGCTGCGATCTACGCTGTAGGGCCGGAATGGGAACCGACTTACAATGTGACGTTCTTGGGGACGGATATCGGGGTACTCGGAAATCTGCCCGAAGACGTTGCCGAAACATTCAGCAAGGCCGAGCGGCCTGCCATTATTTTAGGTGGTGCAGGCCTGGCGGCCGGCGGTCTGCGCCCAATGCTGCAATTGGCCGAACAGTTCGGCTGCGTGCGCGAAGGTTGGAACGGCGTTAACGTCCTGCATATGTCGGCCAGCCGGATGGGCGGATTGATGCTGGGCTATGGTCAATCAGGCGGGCTTGGCGATATTGTCGATGCCGCGCCGAAAGTGCTGTTGTCGCTTGGCGCGGATGAGATGGATTACGATCCGTTTTCTGCCAGTTTGAAAGTGTATATCGGGCATCATGGTGATCGCGGTGCGCACGCCGCCGATATCATCCTTCCCGCAGCATCGTTTGCTGAGAAGGATGGTACTTACGTCAATACCGAAGGGCGGGTGCAATATGCGGAAAAAGCCGTCTTTGCGCCCGGCGACGCGCGCGAAGACTGGACCATTCTGCGGGCGATGGCCGATGCTCTGGGCGTGAATGTCGGGTTCGATAGTTTCTCGGAGTTGCAGGCTGCCATGATCTCCGCGGTTCCAGCATTCGGCGAAGAAGGCGTTGCTGACTTCGGCGAGCTTCCCACCTTCGAGACGGCTGAAATGGTCGAAGGATCGATCCATTACCCCATCAAGGATCACTATCTCACCAATCCGATCGCGCGAGCCAGTGCGACGATGCAACGTTGTTCGGCAGAGTTATTGCATGATGGCGAGCTGGCGGAGGCTGCGGAATGACCGACGCATTTATCGGGTGGGGTATCGATGCAGGCTGGGCGTGGTTCCTCGCCACCATTTCGGGCATTCTTTTAATTGCGCTTCCGCTCATGCTCGCGGTGGCGATGGTTATTTATGTCGATCGTAAGGTATTGGGCGCGGTCATGATGCGCCGGGGTCCCAATGTCGTCGGTCCGTTCGGACTGCTG
>JBASAR010000201.1:0-1596 GCA_049650705.1 Pontixanthobacter sp.
GCCTGCTGCCGCTGCTCAAGCGGTATGTGATCGTCCATCTGGGCGGCCGCATTGCGGGCGGGTTCGAAACCCGCATTGTTCGCCAGGGTGATCAGCGCATAGGCACGCACCCAGTCGAGCGTGGCCAGATCGCCGTTGAAATGGCTGATGCCCAATAGATATTGCGCGCGCGGATTGCCACGTTCGGCAGACGCGGCGACATAGGGCATGGCCTGTTTGCGGCGACCGTCCTGAAACAACAGCAGGCCGTAGATGTCGATCGCCCGCATGTGCCCCTGCGCCGCCGCCTTCGCCATCAAAATCTCGGCCTGCGCCATGTTCGTGACGACGCCCCGCCCCAGGCGATAGGCTTGCGCCATGTTGAACTGCGCATCGGGATTGCCGCTGTTCGACAGGTCGCGCCATTCGGATACCGCCGTCTCGTAATCGCCGCGTTCCCAGGCGGCGGAACCGCGTTCCAGATCGGCCTGCGCAGGGGCGGCGAAAGCCAGCGCCACGGCGGGCACCGCCATCATCAGGTGTCTTACGATAGTCATGGCGATGAACCCCTCTCATTCGTTCGGCTGCGATACCCCGGCGTAAGAAGCGCGAAGCATGAACCCGATCGCCATAGTGAACAAGCCGTTAGGATTTCGTTGCGATGGCGCGCGCGTCGCGAAACGCCAGCCGGCCTATTGTCTAAACAGTTGCCCAACCGACTGTCGGGGCGATGCGCGAACCGCGGCCTTAACTTAAAATTAGGGGTATCCTGCGATCTCGATGTCCGAACCGCAGTGAGGCGGCTTCAGGGCAAAACGAATTCAAAAGGGGGACCAGACCTTGCGCGTACTGGCATTGGCATCGCAAAAAGGTGGTTCGGGGAAGACCACGCTTTCCGGACATCTCGCCGTTCAGGCCCAGCGCGCAGGCGCCGGGCCGGTGGTGCTGATCGATATCGATCCGCAGGGTTCGCTCGCCGATTGGTGGAACGAGCGGGAGGCGGAGTATCCCGCGTTCGCGCAAACCACCGTCGCCCGCCTCGCCTCCGATCTTCAGACCTTGCGGCAACAGGGTTTCAAACTCGCGGTCATCGATACGCCGCCCGCCATCACCATGGCGATCCAGTCGGTCATCGGTGTCGCCGAACTGATCGTGGTGCCGACCCGGCCCAGCCCGCACGATCTGCGAGCCGTGGGCGCGACCGTCGACCTGTGCGAGCGTGCGGGCAAGCCATTGGTGTTCGTCGTCAACGCCGCCACGCCCAAGGCCAAGATCACATCCGAAGCCGCCGTTGCCCTGTCGCAGCATGGCACCGTTGCGCCGATCACACTGCATCACCGCACCGATTTCGCCGCGTCGATGATCGACGGGCGCACGGTGATGGAGGTCAACCCCGACAGTCGCAGCGCCGCAGAAGTCACGGCCCTGTGGAGCTACATGGCAGACCGCCTCGAAAAGAACTTCCGCCGCACGATCTTCGCCGCGCCCGGCTCCGTCTCTCAGGTCGCCCCGGCGCACCGCCCGTCCGGGGGCTTCGGTCGCCGGGTGGCGCAGTAGGGATACGGGCAGGTCTAGCGGAGAGACGATGATGAACGATACGAATTTCGCATCCCTGAG
>JBASAR010000202.1:0-6655 GCA_049650705.1 Pontixanthobacter sp.
CGTTTCGCGGTGGTTTGACGTCAATATCCCGCGCGAATTGCGTGACGATCTGGGTGGGCGGCCGGCATGAATGGCGGCCATATGGACACGATGGCATGAGCGGCCTTGCATCCGACACCGCGATGGTAATGGCGGCTGGGATGGGCAAGCGGATGCGCCCGTTGACGGCCACGCAACCCAAACCGATGGTTCGCGTCGCCGGCAAGGCTTTGATCGATCATACGCTGGACCGGTTGCAATCCGCCGGCGTCGCGAAAGCCGTCGTCAACGTGCACTACCTCGCCGATGTGTTGGAAGCGCATATTCGCGAACGCGACAGCCCGGCTATTGCGATCTCGGACGAACGCACGGCTCTGCTCGAAACGGGTGGGGGAATGGTGAAGGCTAAGGCGCTGCTGCCCGATCCGTTTTTTTGTCTCAATTCCGACAATATTTGGCTGGACGGGCCGCGCGACGCGTTTCGCGATCTGTCGGCCCGGTGGAATGCCGACCGGATGGACGCATTGCTGCTGCTGGTCCCTCACGCACGGGCGCATAATTTTACCGGCAAGGGTGATTTCCATATGGACCCGATGGGCCGGATATCGCGCCGGCGCTCTGGCCGGATCGCACCCTTCATCTATACCGGCATACAGATCGTCTCCCACCGTCTGTTGCGCGATGCACCGCAGGGCAAATTCGGCACCATCCAATTATGGGAACGCGCGATAGAAGAAGAGCGCTTATATGGGGCCGCCTTCACCGGCGAATGGTTCGAAGTCGGCACCCCCGATGCGATAGGCCCGACCGAGGCGGCGCTAAACGGTGGTTGAGCGCACGCCGCCCAGCGTCTATTCCATCGCGGCCCACCGCGGTTTCGCGGATGCGTTGGTGGCAGGGCTGATCCCGCGATATGAAGACGACGCCGTGGGGCTCGCCAGACTGACCCTCTTGCTGCCCAGTTCGCGTACGCAGCGAACGGTAAGCGATGCCTTCATCCGGCATTATGGAGAGCAGGGGCGTGGCGGTATGTTGATGCCGCGCATGGCGATTGTCGGCGATATCGATTTGGACGAGAAACTGGGCATTTTGCTCGATCCACTTGGCGCGAACGACATCGCACCGCCGGTCGCGCCAACCCGGCGATGGCTTCGCCTGACGGCAATATTGCGCGATGAAATGGGGACCGACAAATCGCCGCCCACCGCGGCGCTGTTCCGGTTGGCGAAAGATATGGCGGCGACCATGGACCGCCTGCTGGTCGAGGATATCGGACCGGAACGCTTGCTGCAGGACGATGTGCTCGATCTGGTGGGCGATCTATCCGAACATTGGCAGGACAGTTTACGCCTGTTTGCGCGGGTCCAGGCACGGTGGCTGATCGAACTGCAGGCGGCTGGCAGGATCGACGCGGCCGCGCGGCGCAACCGGTTGTTCGATCATGCATCGCGGCAATGGGATCAATCCGCGCCATCGGATCCGATCGTTGCAGCGGGCGTGACCAGCGCAGCGCCCGCGCTTGCCCGCATGTTGAAGACCATCTCGCAATTGCCGCACGGAGCCGTCGTCCTGCCGGACTTCGACCTGTCGATGGACGATGCGGTGTGGGACGAGCTGGGCATGGCGGGCGCGACGGATGCGGCCGGCGATACCCCGTTTGCGCGCGGCGATGCGGTAACCCATCCGCAATATCATCTGAAACTGTTGATCAACCGGATGGGCATCGCGCGCGATGAGGTAAGACAATGGCATCGCAAGGGTGCATCTGCCGCTCTGCCCGCGCGGACGCACGCGATTTCCAATTTGTTCCTCCCGCCCGATGCGAGCCGCGGTTGGGTAGACCTGCCTGCCGATCGACGGCGGTTGTCGGGCGTCCGCACTGTAATCAGCGCCAATGTGGAGCAAGAAGCGCAGACGATCGCCCTGCTGGTTCGCGAGGCCCTGCTGACGGCGGAGAAACGCGTGGCCGTCGTCACCCCCGATCGTGGTCTTGCCCGACGTATCGTGCAGCATCTGCGACGCTGGCATATCGAAGCGGACGATTCCGCCGGTCGCCCTTTGTCGCAGACGCCGGCGGGGCGTTTGTTTCTGCTGCTGGCGGAACTGATTGCGCAGCGCGCGGCGCCAGTAACCTTGATGGCAACGTTGCAACATCCGCTGGTGCATGGCGGGATGGAACGGGGTGAATGGCTGTCGAAAACGCGCGCTTTCGAACGCGTGCTGCGCGGCCCGCGACCTGCCCCGGGCCTGGGTCCGTTCGGAAGGATTGCGGCGGGTGCCGGCCTGGAAAATTGGTGGGACACGGTATCGACCTTGCTTCAACCCCTGTTCGCGATTGGGGAGGCCCCGCGCGTGACGACCGCCCTGGACACGCTGGCCGATGTCGGGGAAGCATTGTGCGGCGATCTGTTATGGTCGCGCGAGGATGGCCGCGCGCTTTCGACATTTGTCGACGATCTGCGTCTGCATGCAGACTGCGCCGGCACGGCGATCGATGCGGACGCCCTGTTCCCCGTTCTTCGCGACGCGATGGAAACGGTGGCTGTGCGCCCCCCATATGGGGGGCATCCGCGCTTGGCGATCTACGGCCTGCTCGAATCGCGTATGAGCCGCGCCGATCTGATGATCTGCGCCGGTCTTAACGAAGGCAGCTGGCCTGCGACGCCAGCGGTCAATCCCCTGTTGGCACCGCCGGTCCTGCGTGCGCTCGGCGTGCCGGGATCGGATTTTCGCATCGGTCTGTCCGCGCATGATCTGGCCGCCGCGATGGGTGCCCCCGAAGTCGTATTGAGCCGTGCCGAACGCGATGCGGCGGGGCCGACCATCGCATCGCGATTTCTGCTGCGGGTCGAAGCGTTGTTGGGCGGCGATCTTGCTTTGCGGCATCGCGACACGCGTATCTCCGATCTTGCAAAGGCGATCGATCGCGCCGAGCCATGGCCGCCATATCCCAAACCCGCACCGCGTCCTTCGGCCGTTCGGCGACCCCGAAAAATCAGCGTGACGGCACTCGATCGGCTGCGGTCCGACCCCTACCAATTCTATGCCAATGCGATCCTGCGTTTGCGCGAGCTCGATCCGCTCGATGCGGAACCCAGCGCCGCCTGGCGGGGAACGGTGGCCCACGAAATACTGGAAGCCTGCCTCAAATCGGGCCGACCGATGATGCATGTAGCGGAAGAAAGCCTTGCCCAGATGGACGCGCATCCGCTGATGCGAGCCTTGTGGGAACCGCGACTGACCAAGGGGCTGGAATGGGCCGAACGGACGATGGCCGCGTCACCGGGCCGCACGCCGGTCGCGATCGAGGCGTGGGGCGGAATGAACATTCGCGGTGTCGATATTTTCGGTAAGGCGGATCGCATCGATCGCCTCGCGGACGGCACCCTGGCCATCGTCGATTACAAAACGGGTGCACCGCCAAGCGGGCGGGAGGTCGAGGCCGGATATGCGCAGCAGCTGGGCACGACCGGTTTGATGGTGGAAAAGGATGGCTTCGAGAACCTTTCGGGCACGCCGACACGGTTCGAATATTGGTCGCTCGGCAAATCGGACGCGAGCGAGACGGGCTTCGGCTACATCGCGACGCCGGTAAAGGAAGGTGGCAAGCGCAGCGGCGTTGCGGCGGATGAGTTCCTGCCCCTGTCGGCGCACTTCCTGAACGATGCGATCGATCGCTGGATCGTCGGTGATGAACCTTTCACCGCCCGCCTCAACCCGGACGCCACGGTCTATACGACGTATGATCAGCTGATGCGGCTCGATGAATGGATGGGGCGCGATATATGAACGGCGCGGTGCATGCGCTGAAGGACAATCAGCTGCTCGCCGTCGATCCACAGGACAGCGTATGGCTGTCCGCATCGGCGGGAACGGGCAAGACCCAGGTACTTTCGGCGCGCGTGCTGCGCCTGTTGTTACGGCGCGATGTCGACCCTTCGCAGATCCTATGCCTGACCTTCACCAAGGCCGGTGCTGCCGAAATGGCGACACGAATCAACGAGGTGCTCGCCCGCTGGGTTCGCATGCCTGTCGAAACGCTGGTTCTGGAACTGCAGGCGATCGGTGCGCCGTTCGATCCCGATACCCGCGAACGCGCGCGGACCCTGTTTGCCAGCGTTCTGGATTGTCCCGGCGGCGGTTTGCGCATCGATACGATCCACGCATTCGCGCAATGGCTTCTCGCGGCATTTCCGGAAGAGGCGGGTCTCGCGCCGGGATCGCGCGCGATGGAGGATCGCGATCGGCAGCTGCTCGCGCAGCAGGTTCTGGCGGCGATGGTGGTCGAATGGCGGGAAAACGACGATACCGAGATGCTTACCGCTATCGAACTGCTCAGCATTCGCATGGGGGCGGATGGTGCGCGTGCATGGACGATGCGTTGCGCCGATGCGCGCGATGCATGGCTCGGACCCGGCGGATGGCAGGACGATCTCGGACCGCGATTGCGCCCGCTGCTCGGCCTGTCGCCGGATGATGGCCCTGAGGCGCTGGCGGAGCTTTGTACCGAACCCGCTTTCGACATGGACGCATTGCAACAATGTGCGGCCGCGAACCTCGCATGGGGCGCCAAAAGGGGGCTCGCTTCGGCAGACGCCGTCGCGCGGTGGCAGGCGGCAGATGGCGCAAACCGACCCGCATTGCTCGATACGCTCGAAGCTGCCTTGTTTACGCAGAAGGGCGACGCGCGGTCGCTCACATCGCTGGAGAAGCACGACGGCCATTATGGATCGGCGGCGGAAGCGGTGGCAGCTTCGATCGCCTCGATCCGCGATTTGCAGAAACTGCTTGATCTCATGGACTGGCTCGTCCCGGCCCTACGCGTGGGTCGGCGGTTCGCAATCCGGTGGGAGGAAGCGAAGCTGCGCGAGGGGCTGATCGACTTCGACGACCAGATCCGGCGGGCGGCGGCGCTTTTGTCGCGTGCGGATGTGGCGGACTGGATCCGTTACAAGCTGGACCGGCAATTCGATCATCTCCTGATCGACGAGGCGCAGGATACGAACGAAGCGCAGTGGTCGATCATTCGCGCGCTGACCGGGGACTTTTTTGCCGGCAAGGGGCAGCGCGACAGGAAGCTGCGGACAATTTTCGTGGTCGGCGATTACAAGCAGGCGATCTTTCGCTTCCAGGGGACCAGCCCCGAAAATTTCGAAATCGCGCGGCGTCATTTCGATCGGACGCTGGCCGATGCGGCGTACAACGCCTCTTCGATGAAAGGGGAAACGCAGCTGCGCGAACTGCGCAGCCTGGGGCTCGGGCGATCCTATCGTACGGCGCAGCCGGTTCTGGATTTTGTCGACCGTGCGATAGACGGCATCGGCCCGGCGCATTTCGGACTGGCGAGCAATCCAGAGCCACACATCGGCGATGATCGACCGGGACAGGTCGTCCTGTGGGAACCGGTCGGTCCGCCAGATGGGACGGGTGAAAGCAATGCGAGTCATGGCGACGCGCCCGAAAGCTGGATTTCCGAACCCGAACGCCGAATGGCGGACCGCATCGCAGCACAGGTCGCCCACTGGCTGCGCGACGGCTATCCCCTGGTCAAAGGCACATCGCGCCGGGCGGGGCCGGGCGATATCATGGTTCTGGTTCGCAAACGCCGGGAACTGGCCGGGCTTATCGTCGCGCGCCTCCACGCCGCCGGGGTGCCGGTGGCTGGCGTCGATCGCCTGCGTCTGGGTGCGCCGCTGGCGGTCAAGGACCTGATGGCAGCGATCCGTTTCGCTGCGCAACCGCTCGACGATCTCAGCCTTGCCAACCTGCTGGTATCGCCTTTGTTGGGGTGGTCGCAGGACGATCTCATGCACCATAGCTGCCGCGACGATAAGGTCGGGCTATGGGAGCATCTGCGCAAAGGCGATGCGCCGTTGGTCCGCGATACGTGCGACCGCCTCCGTGCGCTGCTGCGGATCGCGGATTACGAACCGCCCCAGTCCTTGCTGCATTGGATGCTGAACGGCCCATGGCAAGGGCGACGTGCCCTGACCGCGCGGCTGGGACAGGAAGCAAACGATCCGATCAACGAACTGCTGAACGCGGCACAGGCTTTCGCATCCGCGCATACGCCCAGCTTGCAGGGTTTCATCCAGTGGTTCGATGCCGGTGATGGCGAATTGAAACGCGAAGCAGGGGCGAGCGAAGGGCTGGTCCGCGTGATGACCGTTCATGGATCGAAGGGTTTGCAGGCCCCGATCGTCATCCTCGCCGACGCGACCGGCAACCCCGATACATCGCCCGTTCGCGGATTGAATTTGATCGAGGGGGAGAGCGAACGTGCGATCCCCGTTCCTGCCATGCGAACGGCCGAAAAACCGGCGCTGATACGGGCGGCAGAGAGGAGCATCGCCGCAGAAGAGCGCGAAGAGCATTGGCGCCTGCTTTATGTTGCGATGACCCGGGCGGAGGAAGCGCTGTTCATCGGAGGCGCGTTGGGCAAGCGCGAAGAAGCGCCCGCCCCCGACAGCTGGTACGCGCGCCTTGCCAAGCTGATGCCAGACGATGCGCTGGACGATCCGCATTTCAACACCCGACGCATTTGGGGTGAACGGCCCGCCGATATCGTGGCGATGAAGGAAAAGCCCGATGCGGCGCAGGCTATCGCCATGCCAGCCTGGATCGACACGCCGGTCGGTCCGGAACCGCGCCCGCCGCGCCCCCTCGCGCCTTCTTC
>JBASAR010000203.1:0-4021 GCA_049650705.1 Pontixanthobacter sp.
GGCGTACAATCTTCAATCTGATGGGCCCGCTATGCAATCCCGCAGGCGTGCGATCGCAACTGATAGGCATCGCGCGCCCGGCCTACGTGCCCATCTATGCCAGCGCAAAGGCGACCCTGGGTACGACGCGCACGATGATCGTTTCTGGCGATGAAGGTTTGGACGAACTCAGCCTTGCCGGCGGCAACGAAGTGGCGGAAATCGTGAACGACAGTTTCGAAATGACCCGCGTTTCTGCGGATCAGGCGGGATTAGCCTATGCCCCAATCGATGCGATTCGCGGCGGCGACGCGGTGCACAACGCGGCTGCGCTGAAGCGGTTGTTGTCGGGGTCCGCGGGCGCCTATCGCGATGCCGTCATCTTCAATTCCGCAGCCGCTTTCATCGTGGCCGGCGTAACGGACGATTGGATGGAAGGCGCGGAGTTGGCTCGTGGTTCGATCGATCGCGGCGAGGCGGCACGACTCCTCGAAGCCTGGATCGAGATGGCGCGATGAATACGCTGATGGCAATTTGCGCAACGAAAAGCGAAGAGGTCGCGGCACGCAAGGCGTTGGTTTCTACCGGCGAATTGGAGGATCGCGCTGCTTCGCAAACCGCACCGCGCGGGTTTCGCGAAGCCTTGGTTCGCAATGCGAGCGATGGCTTCAATCTCATCGCAGAGATCAAACGCGCGTCCCCCTCCAAGGGTCTCATCCGGGAAGATTTCAACCCCCGCGATCATGCGCAGGCCTACGAACGAGGCGGCGCCGCATGCCTCTCGGTTTTGACCGACGCGCCATATTTCCAGGGGCACGAACGCTTCCTCGTCGAAGCACGCGCGGCATGCGCCCTCCCCGTATTGCGCAAAGATTTCATGATCGATCCATGGCAGATTCTTGAATCCCGAGCGATGGGGGCGGATGCGATCCTGATCATCGTCGCTGCCCTTTCGGACGACCAGATAAGTGTCCTAGCCCATGCCGCGCAGGAATTGGGCATGGATGTACTGACGGAAGTGCACGATGAAAGCGAACTCGAACGCGCCCTTCGAGCGAACGCCGACCTGATCGGGATCAACAACCGCGATCTTACCACATTCACCACCGACCTTTCGGTAACGGAACGGCTCGCATCCCAATTGCCCGCAGGGACCGTCGTCGTATCAGAAAGCGGCATCGGAACATATGCGGATTGCGAACGTATGGCCCGCGCCGGCGTACGAAACTTCCTCGTCGGTGAAAGTCTGATGCGCCAGGAAGATGTGGCGCAGGCTACGCGGCGCTTGCTACGAACGTGACCAAACTTTCCCATCTCGACGATACAGGTTCTGTGCGAATGGTGGATGTCGGGAAGAAATCCGTCACCTTGCGCAAAGCCGTGGCCGGGGGGTCCATCAAGATGAGCAACCTCGCGATAGCCGCGATCAGCGAAGCGCGGGTGAAAAAGGGAAGCGTGCTGGAAACTGCACGTATCGCGGGCATCATGGCCGCCAAACGAACCGCCGAACTTATTCCCTTATGCCATTCGCTTCCGCTCGACAGCATTGCGATCGATATGACCGTTCTGCCTGATCGCATCGAAACGACTGCCACAGCGATTACACACGGCAAAACCGGCGTTGAGATGGAAGCGATGGTAGCAGCGTCGACCGCACTGCTCACTATTTATGACATGGCGAAAGGCGTCGATCGGGAGATGGTGATTGATGGTGTCAGACTGCTCGAAAAATCGGGCGGGAAAAGCGGCGATTGGGCACGGAACGAAGAACGCAAGCCAAATACTTGACGCGTTGCGGGAAGTTGCCTAATTGTTCTTCATTCGTTCGCCTTTCGGTGAACTGCGCCAGTCAGGGAACAAACGCCAATGTTGACCGCGAAACAGCACGAACTTATCCGTTTTATTCAGCAGCGGCTCGAAGAGACGGGCATTTCGCCATCCTTCGAAGAAATGAAAGCCGCGCTCGATCTGAAAAGCAAGTCCGGTGTGCATCGGTTAATCTCCGCTCTGGAAGAACGCGGTTTTATACGCCGTCTGCCCAATCGTGCGCGGGCTTTGGAAATTTTGAAGAACCCCGAAGACGCTTTGCCGCGTTCGAACGTGTCGAAGGGTGTGGATAGTGCAGCGAACGATCGGCCATCGACCGCGGTCAGTCAGGTTTTGGCCACCCGATCCGTCAAATCCGCCCCGGCGAACGACATCGTCGAGCTTCCCTTGCACGGGCGTATCGCGGCGGGTGCACCGATCGAGGCGTTCGAGGAACATAGTAGCCTGCCCGTTCCTGCCGCGCTTCTGGGCCCCGGCGATCATTACGCACTTGAGGTGTCGGGCGATTCCATGATCGAAGCGGGTATATTCGATGGCGACTATGCCTTGATCAAACGAACGGAAACCGCGCGCGATGGTGAGATCGTGGTGGCTTTGGTCGATAACGAGGAAGCGACGCTGAAATATATGCACCATGAAGGTGGCAATGTTCGACTCGATCCCGCCAACGCGAACTATGCGGCCCAGGTTTACAACCAATCGCAGGTTCAGGTGCAGGGCAGGTTGGCCGGGCTGCTACGGCGATATCATTAGGCGTTTTGGGTTCGACCGCTGCATGCGCGGTTCAATCCTCATTACCGCGCCACCATCCATGATTGCCCTGCGCGTCCGCGACGGTCGTGTAGCTTAAACTGTCAAGATGAATGGCAAGCCCACCCGTCGTGTCGAGCATCCGCCGGTCCGCTTTCAGCCAGCGTGGGTTGCAGGACCATGGAAGGTAGCGATCTGCAATCACGATATCCGCACGCTCGCAAGCAGCAGCAAGCGCGCGCTCATCAATACGGTCCCTCGTCCGGGCCATCATGACGTGAAACCTACGTTCCGCACGCTGTAGGGTCAGAACGCAGAAGTCCCGGCTGCATCGGGCATCGGGCCAGTCTCGCAGGGCAATCGGTTCTCCGTCCATGCCAGCCAGTTCGAGAAGATTGTCCTTTGCATAGTCGCTCCGGCTATTGCGCAGCATGAGCAATCGATCCCCCTGTCCAGCGATTCCGACATGACGTCCATCGGTCGACACCAGTATGTCAGGGGGCGCCTTGGTCGCAAATACAACAGCGGCGAAACCTGCCAACGCCAATCCCCAGAACCGGATATATCCGCGCCATAATGCCAGCCACAAGCCGCCAAAAACGAACAGAGCGAACAACGTTCCACCCATTTCGGGCATGAGTTTGACCGCACCCGGTTGCTGCGCCGTGAAGTGCGCAATTCCGATCAACGCATCCAGAGACAGTCCAGCAACATACCATGCCGGACTGCCGATGCCGAACAAATCTAGGAATAACGCAAGGGCGATCAACGGCATACATAGAAATGTCGTCAACGGAATACCGATCATATTGGCAAACGCGCCGTACAAGCCTGCCCGGTGGAAATGAAACAATACTATCGGCATGAGCGCGATTTCGATGACCAGTCCGGTGAGCAGCAGCATGGCGGCATTCCGGCCCGTTCGTACGATCCAAGCCTCATCGCGCGGCGCCAGAAAGTTCCGGATCGGCGTGGCGCCGTGAAGCGCCACAATGGCGAGAACGGCGGAAAAGCTCATTTGAAAACTCGGTCCGACCAATGCCTCCGGCCATAGGAGCAGGACGAACAAGGCAGCGGCAGCCACCATCCGCATCGACAACGCTTCGCGTCCCAAGGCCAGTGCGATCAGTACCAGGACCGCGCCAACGCAGCTGCGTACCGTCGGTACTTCAGCGCCAGTCAACAGGGTGTAAGCAATGCCTGCTCCCGCTCCGATTGCCGCGGCGGCGAGCGGCAGGCGAAGGCGCAGGGTCAACCACGGCCACAGCGCCAGAAGACGTATTGCCAGCACGTATGCGGCTGCAATCACGGCGCTGACATGCAGTCCACTGATCGAAAGAAGATGGGTCAATCCTGAATCCCGCATCGCGTCTTCATCGGCATCGCTGATCCCACCGCGGTCGCCGCTTGCCAAAGCGGCGGCAATCGCGCCGGCCGAACCATCCAACTGCCCGCGAACATGGGC
>JBASAR010000204.1:0-5686 GCA_049650705.1 Pontixanthobacter sp.
TTCATCGGGCGGGCGACGCCGAAGGATGGACGGGCGCCGGACTTCATTCCACTGGGGCCGTTCTTTCGTCCAAATGCGCTCATCGGGCGTTCTCCAAATGCGGCGTACGACGCCGCGATCATGCAATGTGTCCGATGACCGGATAATGGTCAGTCAGACATCAATGAGGATGGTGAATAAAAGGGAAACCTTATCATTCCCTAAAGGGCCGCGAGCCCGGCATCATCGGTCGGAATGATACCCAGGATGGTGGCCGGCGTTGGTTGCTACATGGCCGATTTATTGGCACAGGAATTCCGCGCGATCCGGCGCGAGGTTCGCTTTGCAATCGCCGCCATCGCTGGCGTGTTGTCATCGTTACACCTTTCAACGAACAGGAATATGTCCGGCATGTGTGGAATTATCGGGATCGTCAGCGATACGGGTGTTTCGGACCGATTGGTCGATGGGCTGCGGCGCATGGAATATCGCGGTTACGACAGTGCCGGGGTCTGCACGATCGACAATGGCGAACTGGTACGACGGCGCGCACAGGGGAAACTCGCCAATCTGGTCGCCGAACTGGTGCAGAACCCGGCACCGGGCCCGATCGGCATCGCCCATACGCGCTGGGCCACGCATGGTGCGCCGACCACTCATAACGCCCACCCGCACGCGACCGACCATGTGGCGTTGGTGCACAACGGTATCATCGAGAATTTCAAGTCTTTGCGTGAAGGGTTGCTAGCACGCGGGCGCAAGCTGGAAAGCGACACGGACAGCGAAGTGGTCGCCCATCTGGTTTCCGAACAGATCGAAGGCGGCGCATCGCCGCAGGATGCGGTTCGAACGGTTCTGCCGACGCTGCGCGGTGCCTTCGCGCTCGCGATTGCATTCAAGGCGCATCCCGATTTGCTGATCGGTGCGCGGCTGGGTTCGCCCCTGGTGCTGGGTTATGGGGAAGGGGAGATGTTCCTGGGCTCCGATGCGCTCGCGCTGGCACCGCTGACGCAGCAGATCACTTACCTGGAAGAAGGCGACTGGGCGGTCGTCACGCGCAAGGGGGCAACGATCTACGATTCCGGAAACGCCGTCGTCGAGCGTGCCGTCACAACCTCCGGCGCATCCGCTGCTGCCGTGGAGAAGGGCAAATATCGCCACTTCATGCAGAAGGAGATTTTCGAACAGCCTACGGTCGTCGCGCAGACTTTGGGTTCGTACGTCCACCGCGCCGAAGAACGTGTGGCGTTGCCGCAAATGGATTTCGATCTGTCGACCGTTCGGCGGATCACCATCGTCGCCTGCGGCACGTCCTATTATGCGGCGATGGTCGCCAAATACTGGTTCGAACATTTCGCCCGCGTGCCCGTCGACCTCGATGTGGCGAGCGAGTTTCGGTACCGAGACCCGGTGCTGGAGGACGGCGGACTGGCTTTGTTCATTTCGCAAAGCGGGGAGACCGCCGATACGCTGGCGGCGCTGCGTCATTGCAAGGCGGCAGGGCAGACCATTGCCGTGGTCGTCAACGTACCGACCAGTTCCATGGCGCGGGAAGCCGATCTGCTGTTGCCCACCCATGCCGGGCCGGAAATCGGGGTCGCTTCGACCAAGGCGTTCTCGTGCCAGCTGGCGGTCCTCGCCGCGCTGGCCGCGCATCTGGCGGTCAAGAAGGATCGGATGAGCCGCGAAGAAGAACGCGAAGTCGTCAAGCATCTGCTCGAAGCGCCTGGCGCCCTCAACGCCGCACTTGCCCACGATGCGGATATCGCCGCGATGGCGCCCTTGATCGCTCCGGCGCGCGACGTGCTGTATCTGGGGCGTGGTCCCGATTTCCCACTCGCGCTGGAGGGCGCCCTTAAACTGAAGGAAATCAGTTACATACATGCAGAAGGGTATGCCTCGGGCGAAATGAAGCATGGGCCGATCGCACTGATCGACGAGGCCGTGCCGGTGATCGTACTGGCCCCGTCCGGCCCCCTGTTCGAAAAGACGGTTTCGAACATGGAAGAGGTGCGCGCGCGCGGGGGGCAGATCGTGCTCATCTCCGATGCCGAAGGGCTGGCGGAAGCGGGCGAGGGATGCCTTGCGACGATCGAAATGCCCAAGGTTCACCCCCTGATCGCTCCCCTGGTCTATGCCGTCCCCGTCCAGCTGCTGGCCTATCATGTGGCATGCGTGAAAGGCACCGATGTCGACCAGCCGCGCAATCTCGCCAAATCCGTAACCGTCGAATGATTTTGGTATTAGGCCCAAATTAACGACGAAATTCGCGTTATATCACGGGTTTGACGGCGGGGGCTTTACGCGCTGATAACCTTTCGCCCCTATCCGCGTGGGGGTGACGACGAACAGATCCGACTTTCCCGCCTTGCCCGACCGGCTGCCGGCGCTTGCCGTTCTCGGATTGACCAATCCGGGCACCGAGGATTGGGCGCGCATCCGCGGGCTGCAATATGCCAAGCTGGCGCGCAATATCGGCCCCCGCCTGGCTGGTCACGCGATCGGTGCGGTGCTGGCGATCTTGTTGTACTGGGGTTCCGTCGGCGCATTGGCGCTGACAGCGTGGGCCATCGCGCTGTTCGGCGTGCTGTATTACGGCATCCGGTGCGAAAAGGGGCTGGCCGATGCGGACCGGCGCCGCCTGACCCGCCGTGAGTTTACGCAGCATTGGGTATCGATGGTGCTGATCGCCACCGTATGGTGCGTTCCGCTTGCCCTCTTCACGCTTCGTGGAAGTGCGATAGAGATGCTTGCCTTATGGACGATCGTTTCCACCCTGATCGTCGGTTCGACGCTGCTGGTGGCTGCCGCGCCGCTGGGCTCGATCATCTTCGCCGCCATCACCGGAACGGTCGCCGCCGTCACCGCCACTGTGCTGGGCCAGTATGAAGTCGGAATCGTGATTGCGCTGTTCGTGATCATCACTGCCCATGGTACGATTCAGAATGCCCGCACCTACATGATCGCGCAGATCGCCGAAGCGGGGATGTCCGAAAAAGGCGAAGTCGTGTCGCTGCTGCTTCGCGAGTTTGAGGAGAATCAGGCAGACTGGCTCTGGCAGATCGACACCAACCGCCGGGTCCAGGGTGTCTCGCCGCGTTTCTCCTTCGCCATCGGGAGACCGCCCGAAGAGGTCGAAGGGCAGGCATTCCTGCAGCTTATTGCCGGCGACAGCTGGGAAAGCGGCCAGTTCCCGCCAAGCCTCCATGATCTGGCCGAACGGTTGAAGCGGCGCGAAAGCTTTTCCAATCTCGTCGTAAAGGTCGTGATCGACAGTCAACATCGCTGGTGGGAATTGTCGGGCACGCCGATCCTCGACGATAATGGTCGTTATACCGGTTTTCGCGGAGTCGGATCCGACGTTACCGAACAGCGCGAATCAAGTGAAAAAATTGCCTATCTCGCCCGTTACGATACGCTTACCGGCTTGCCCAACCGCCTGATGCTGAACGAGGCGCTACGCGATGCCCTGCGTTATGCCGACCAGTGGCGAACACGCTGTGCCTTCATGATGCTCGATCTCGACCGGTTCAAGGCCGTCAACGACAGTCTTGGACATCTGGTCGGCGACCAATTGCTCGCCAAGGTGTCCGCGCGGTTGACCGAAATGATGGACGAAAACACATCCTGCGGGCGACTTGGCGGCGATGAATTCGCCATCGTCATCCGTGATGCCTCGGACAAGACGGTGGTCGAAAACCTGGCACGGTCGATCATCAAACGTATCTCGCAACCCTATGATATCGATCATCATACCTTGTATGTCGGGGCCAGTGTGGGGTCGGCACGCGGCCCGCGCGACGGCAGCACCGTGGAAGAATTGATGCGCAATGCCGACCTCGCCCTGTATCAAGCGAAGGACAATGGCGGGAGCGAACATTTCGCCTATCAACCGGCGCTTCATGCGCAGGCGGAACAACGACGCAAACTGGAATTTTCGCTACGCAAGGCGTTGGAGCGGGGGGAACTGTCGCTTCACTACCAGCCCGTGGTCGACGCGCATGGCGAAGACATCGTCAGCTTCGAGGCTCTGCTGCGCTGGAACAGCAAGGAACACGGCTTCGTCCCCCCGGACAAATTCATTCCCATGGCCGAGGACACGCGGCTGATCATCCCCATCGGCAATTGGGTGCTGGAGGAAGCCTGCCGTGAAGCGATCCATTGGCCGCCCCATATCCGCATCGCGGTCAACGTATCGGGCGAACAGCTGATCGAGCCCGACTTTACCGCCAACATCGTCACCGCGCTCACCAATAGCGGACTTCCCGCGCAGCGACTGGAGATTGAAGTTACCGAAAGCATCTTCCTGCGCGACGCGAATGCCGCGCGGGTCGCACTGGATCAGGTCATGGCGCTGGGATGCCAGGTGGCGCTCGACGATTTCGGCACCGGCTATTCGTCGCTCGGGTATCTACGCAATCTCAAATTCTCCACCATCAAGATCGATCGATTGTTCGTGCAGGGGGCGGCACAGGATAGCGCGGAAAGTCTCGCCATCATTCGTGCCGTGGTCGCCATGGCGGACAGTCTGGAAATGAGCACGACCGCAGAAGGGGTGGAGAATGCGGAAGAAGCCGAGATAATCCGCGCCCTGGGGTGCAAGAAAATTCAGGGATATCATTTCGGTCGGCCCATGCCATCCGCCGAAGCGCGGGGCCTGTTCGGTCCGGCGCGGCGTTTGCGGGCCTGAGCCGCGGGCGCCCTAAGTGCCCACTAAGGCACCGATCGCGCTGTCGAACATGGCGCGTCCATCGGTTCCCCCATGCACCGGATCGACGGCGCGTTCGGGATGGGGCATCATTCCCAGAACGTTGCCGGCCGTATTGACGATCCCGGCGATGTTACGGCGGGACCCGTTCACATTATCCGTATATCGAAAGGCGACGCGGCCTTCGCCCTCGATCCGGTCCAGCGTATCGTCATCCGCGAAATAGTTGCCGTCGTGATGGGCAACGGGAATGTCGATCGCGACGTCCGAAGAGTAAAAGCGGGTGAAGATCGATGTCGTGTTTTCAACCTGCAATCGCGCGGTTCGGCAAACGAAATCCTGACCTGCATTGCGCATCAATGCGCCGGGCAACAGGCCGCTTTCGGTCAAGACCTGAAAACCGTTGCAAATCCCCAGCACCGGCACACCGCGCCCCGCAGCGGCAATGACGGCAGCCATGATGGGGCTGCGCGCCGCCATGGCACCCGAACGCAGATAGTCGCCATAGGAAAAGCCGCCCGGAACCGCGATGAAATCGAGCCGTTCGGGCAGTTCGGTATCGCCATGCCAGACGCGCAACGGTGCCACGCCGGCCGCCCGTTCCACTGCCACCGCCATATCGCGATCGCAGTTCGAACCTGGAAAAGTAATGACGGCGGTACGCGCGGACATCAGGCTGGCATCCGGTCCATACGTTCGATCCGGTAATCTTCGATCACCATATTGGCGAGCAATGTGCGGCACATATCATCCAGCGTCGCGTCGGTGACATCGTCCGCCACATCGAGTTCGATCAGCTTGCCCGCGCGCACATCGTTCACACCGTCGAAGCCGAGATTTTCCAACTTGTGATGAATGGCACGCCCTTGCGAATCCAGAACGCCGGGTTTCAGGGATACGTAAATCTGGACTTTCATCGATGACAGACCCTTCCGGCGGAACGCGCGTTCGCCACTCGTTCGGTGGTTTGCGCGGGGTTTTGCCGGCCCCGCGCATCAC
>JBASAR010000205.1:0-4736 GCA_049650705.1 Pontixanthobacter sp.
GATGAATTCAATGCAGGATAGGATGTAGCAATGGCAGTATCGATGGGCGGAGGCGAAGACCGGCCGATGTCGGATATCAACACCACGCCGCTTGTGGACGTGATGCTGGTTCTCCTGATCATCTTCCTGATCGCCGTTCCGGTTGCGATCCAGACAATCGATCAGCTGGAGATACCGATCTTGGAAACGGAAGAGTCCAAGGACAAGGTCGAAAATCTGCTGTTGACGGTCAGTACGTCCGATGAAAGCGGCCTTAGCGCCGGTGACGCGGGTTACCAGGGTGCCAGTCGCGATGGCGAATGCCGGGTCTATTTCAACAATACGACACCGGTGAATTCGGCAGAGCTTTACGATCAGGCGTTCGAACAGCTGGACGCCATCGTCCAACGTGCGGGCGGTCCCGACGAAATCGCCAAGGATCCCGAAAAGATCCCCCAGGTGCATATTCGCGGGGATGTAAATGCACCATGGCGCTGTGTTGCCGGTACGATCTATAACATTCAGCGGGCAGGCTATCCGACCGTCGGATTCATTTCCAACCCGGTCGACCCCAATGGCTGATCTTACGATCATTCGCTGGTTTAGAATTTTCAGGAGTACGTAATATGGCAATGTCAGGCGGTTCCGACGACGGCCAGCCCATGATGGAGATGAACACGACGCCGTTGATCGACGTCATGTTGGTCCTTCTCATCATGTTCATCATCACCATTCCGGTTGCGACGCATTCGATCGACATCGACCTGCCGGTGCCCGATCCGAGCGATGTGCCCGAAGATGCGGTCGATCCGATACAGAATAAAATCGTGATTTCGCAGGAAAACCAGATTTTCTGGAATGGCGATCCGATCAGTGTCGGTGAAATGGTCAGCTATCTCGATGCTACCAAGAGCATCTCGCCCGAACCCGAATTGCAGTTCGAGCCCGAACCTTTCGCCAGCTATGAACTGTCGGCCGAAGTACTGGATATCATCAAAGTGTCCGGCGTTACGAAGTTCGGTTTCGTTGGTAACGAAAAATACCGGGAATTCGGGACGTAATAGAAGCGACGTTTCGGCGAAGAATTAAGAAGGGGCGGCAACACCGCCCCTTTTTTCTGCGCATCTCGTATTCTCGGACGGCTGAAAATTGGTTGATTATGCCAAGTTAATCGCGCGGTATGAATATGCACCTTGTCCCCTACATATTCCGATGCATCCAACTACGAAGAAGACGGGCCAATTGATCCTTCCTGTCCCTCCACGCCGTATCATGGCCGTAAGGCTTGGGCTGAAGCCTCCCCTGTTTAAAACCCGCAAGCCCAGTGCGTATAAAGGTCGTGCGGCGTAACAACTTCCTTCGTTAGCCAGCGGATTGTCATGCGGTCATCGCTGCGTTGGCCAGACCCACCGCCTCCAGCAGCAGCTCATCGTCGATCGCACCGCCCGCCATTTTCTCGCGGCCGATCACGACCATGACCGGCACCGCCAGCGGGCTGACCCGTTCCAGTTCAACATGTACCACCTGCTCTGCCGAGTTTTCGAGCAACGTTCCCAGCCGCCCGACATCCGTCATCCGCTCACGCGCATCCGCCCATGCCGCCTCCAGCAGCACATGGCCCGGTTCGTGTTTGCGCAACACGTCGTAGATAAGGTCGGTCGAGAATGTCACTTGCTTGCCGGTCTTGCGCTTGCCCGGTTGCTGCCGTTCGACCAGCCCGGATATGACCGCGACCTCCCGAAATGCGCGCCGCAGCAGATGCGAATCCTGAACCCAGTCGATGAATTCGTCCGTCAGAATATCAGGTGACAGCAGCGGCAGCGGATCGCGCACCGGCTTCAGCCCCCATACCGCCAGCGAATAGTCGTTCGCCACGAATCCCCCCGGTTGCAACCCGCGATCCTCCATACGACGGGTGATCAGCATGCCGAGCGACTGGTTCGCGTTCCAACCTTCGAACGTGTAGTACACTGTGTAATGCCGCTTCACATGCGGAAAGCTTTCGACCAGCAACGTCCCGGGAGCAGGCATAATAGATCGGTAATCCTGCATCTCCAGCCACTCGCGTACATCGTCGGGGAACCGGTTCCAGCCCACCCGATCGACAAGCATGGCTCGCACCCGGTTCGCCAGATGCGTGGTCAACGGCATCCGCGCCCCGCCATAGGACGGGATCATCGCCGATTTGGCGGAGGCGCGCACGATCACCTCCATATCTTTCACCTGTTCCACCTGTAGCGCGGTGCCGGCGAAGGCGAAGGTATCACCCGGCGACAGGGCAGCGGCGAAGCGTTCCTCCACCTTGCCCAGCGACCGCCCATTGGCGAAACGCACATTCAGCATTTCACCATCCAGGATGATCCCGGCGTTCAGCCGATGCTTGGCCGCATGTTCTGGATGCGCCAGTCGCCAGGTCCCATCCTTCAGCCGCACGATCCGCTTGAACCGGTCGTATGCGCGCAGCGAATAGCCGCCGGTTGCGACGAAGTTCAACACCCGTTCCCAAACCTCGCCATCGATCCAGGCATAGGACAGCGACGAGCGCACCTCGGCAAGCAGCGCATCCTCATGGAACGGCGCAGCGCAGGCGGCGGCCATGACATGCTGCGCCAGCACGTCGAGCCCGCCATCGCGAAAATCCTCGCCGTCGCGCTGCCCCTCCTCCACGGCGTCCATCGCGGCGGTGGCCTCCAGGTATTCGAACCGGTTGCCCGGCACCAGCACCGCCTTGCTCGGCTGGTCGAGCGTGTGGTTCGCCCGCCCGATCCGCTGCAACAGGCGCGAGGAACCTTTGGGTGCGCCCATTTGCACCACGCAATCGATATCCCCCCAATCGACGCCAAGATCGAGGCTGGCAGTTGCGACCAGCGCGCGCAATTCTCCCCGCGCCATGGCCCCTTCTACCTTGCGCCGCGCCTCACGCGACAAGGAACCGTGATGGACACCCACGGGCAACTTGTCTTCGTTCACATCCCACAGGTTCTGGAATATATATTCGGCGAGAAAACGCGTGTTCGTGAATATGAGTGTCGTGCGGTTCTTGCGAATGAGCTCGTACAGCTGCGGGATCGCCCAGGTCGCAGCATGACCGCCCCACGGAATGCGCTCCTCGATCGGCAGCAGGATTTCGATGTCGGGATCCGCGCCGGCTTCCCCGATCACCAGCTGCGTGCTTTCCAGATCGCCCCACGGGGCCAGCCATTCGCGAAATCGCTCCGGCTCCGCGACCGTGGCCGACAGGGCAACGCGTTGCAGATCGGGCGCGATAGCCTGCAGGCGGGACAGCGCCAGCGCCAGCAGATCGCCCCGCTTGCCGGTGGCGAAGGCATGCACCTCATCCACCACGATGCGCTTCAAACTGCGGAATAATTCGAAACTGTCGGGATAGGACAGCAGCAGATGCAGTGATTCCGGTGTCGTCAGCAGGATATGCGGCGGGCGGCTGCGCTGGCGCCGCTTGCGGTCGGATGGCGTATCGCCGCTGCGGGTTTCGATGCGCACCGGCAGGCCCATTTCCTCTACCGGTGTGACCAGATTGCGTTGCACATCATGCGCCAATGCCTTCAAGGGTGAGACATACAGCGTGTGAAGATCGCCCTTTGGAGGGGTCTTCCCGAACCGCGAGGGGCAAAAATCCGCCAGTGTCGGCAGGAACCCTGCCAACGTCTTACCCGCCCCCGTATCGGCGACCAGCATCGCATGTTTGCCCGCCTGCGATGCGGCGAACATTTCCGATTGGTGCCGCCGGATACGCCAGTCGCGACCGGCGAACCAAGCGGTGATTTCAGGTGGAATTTCAATTCGTGATGGAGAGGACGTCATTGAACGAGGAAACGGGTAGCAGGGGCGCCCGGTTCCTCAACCCAGGCATCGGCTTACATCTCGTCGGCCATGTCTTCCATCATCGCATCCCGGTTCGCTTCCTTATCCGCCGAACCCGCATCCAGTTTCTCCACACTCATGCCGGTGAGCTGTGCCAGCCGCTCCTTTTGCGCAGGCGTCAGATCGGCATAGAAGCGCGGTTCCGGCAGTTTTCCCGTGGCCGCCTCCATGCGCTCCTCCATCGATGCGAAAGCCTCCATCATAAGCGGCATGGCCTCCATCGAGGCGGATATAAGCCGCGGATCGCTCGCGAGGGTAAAGGATTTGCGGGCATAAGATGCGCCCGTTTCGGTCTTGAAGAACGCGTTGATGCCGTTCAACTCGTTGCCGGTGAAATGCACGGCGTACAGTTCGCTCATCGCTTTCTTCATGACCGGTTCCATGGTCGTCATCATTTCCGACATCATGCCCGGCATGGTTTCCATTTCGATCCGTTGCCGTTCTTCCCATGAGGGATCGAGGATGGCGAGTGCTTCCGCCGCGGCATCCTCGTCCATCTCCAGCGTTTCGCCATACAGACCCAGGGCGTTCGCCACCCGTACCACGCAGGCTTCCGCACCCATTTCCCTCATCGGGCGCAGCATGCCGCCCATCATGGCGTCCATCATTTCGGCCATGGCACCATCGGGCATGATCCGGCCCACGACCTCGCGTGCCAGCGGCAGGCGGGCTTCCTGCTCAGCGGTCAAGGGTTCGACAGGGAACATTTCGGACATGACATCCAGCATCGCGAACGGATCGTTCTCCAGCCCGTCCTGCGCGACGAGCGGCCGTGTCCCGGCACCCATCGTCAATGCCAGTGCCGCGCCCGTTCCCGTGATCCATTTTCGCATGATCTTCGATCCTTCGGCCTAAGTTCCCGTGCTCAATGGCCC
>JBASAR010000206.1:0-5763 GCA_049650705.1 Pontixanthobacter sp.
TTTCGAACCGTTCGGTCCGACCGGGATAATCGACGCCGGCAATTTCCATCAATTGCTGATACTGATGATCGTCGCGCAGGATCCGCAGGACATCCTCGATCGAATCGCGCCGCACGGTGAAGAACAGCTCGCCATGTTGCTCTGTCACGTTCAACAGAGCATCGCCGAATGCTGCCGAAAGCGTGTCGGCAACACCGGTATTGTCAGCGAATTTCGGGGCGTAATGCAATACGGTCATCGATTGTCGGTCCGCTCGAACGAATTGAAGAACGTCTCGGCACGATCATCGCTCAGTTCCGATAGTCGTGCGACACCCGTGAGCAGTGCGAGTTCACCATCGGCAAGTTCGATAATCCGGACCCTCAAAAATAGATCGCCCTCTGGCGCGGTAGCGTCGAAGGATCGAAGATCGTCCACTTCGGCAACCTGCGGCGGTACAACAAAATCGTCTTCAACAGCGTGGGTAACGATACGATCGAATTTCAATCCTCGATCGTCCCGCGCATCCGAAAGGCCGAGACAGCCACTGGCCCCACAACGATCGTAAACAAGAAATTGCGCATCATCGAATCCGCAACCCGTTGCATCGAAGTGCGTACTCACACGGCTTTCGGGCGGGCACGGCAATTCAACCGAGAAAGCATGGTTCGGCGCGAAGCTATGACTGCCGCCATCGTCCCCGACCACGGGTGTCGCCAGCCCCAAACACGCGCAAACAAGGAACACCAACCTCATCGTTCGATCGTGCTCGAACGGCGGATCTTACGTTGGAGTTGCATGACCCCATACAGCAAAGCTTCTGCGGTAGGCGGGCAACCGGGAATGTAGATATCCACTGGAACCACCCGGTCGCAGCCGCGCACTACCGAATAGCTATAGTGATAATAACCGCCGCCATTGGCACAACTGCCCATGGATATGACATATTTCGGGTCCGACATCTGATCGTAAACCTTGCGCAATGCCGGAGCCATCTTGTTGCAAAGTGTGCCTGCAACGATCATCACGTCCGACTGGCGCGGCGAAGCGCGCGGGGTGACGCCAAACCGTTCCATATCGTACCGCGGCATGTTAACGTGTATCATCTCGACCGCGCAGCAAGCGAGCCCGAAGGTCATCCACCAAAGCGATCCGGTGCGGGCCCAGTTGAACAGATCCTCGGTACTTGTGACCAGAAAACCCTTGTCGTTCACTTCGGTCTGCATCGCACGAAAATATTCGCTATCCGGATGCAAAACATCCCCACCCTGAGCCGCCTGCGGAAGCCTGGAATTTTCGGTAATCAAATTGCTCATTCCCAATCCAACGCCCCCTTTTTCCACTCATAGGCGAGGCCGACCGCCAGAATGCCCAGAAAGATCATCATACCGCCCCAACCCTGCCACTGCGTATATTCCAGGCTGACAGCCCAGGGGAATAGAAACGCCGCCTCCAGATCGAAGATGATGAAGGAAATTGCGACCAGATAGAAACGAATGTCGAACGGGCTGCGTGGATCTTCGAACGCGGGAAATCCGCATTCATATTCGCTCAATTTCTGGTCATCAGGGTTGTGCGTTCCCGTGAGCCGCGAAACACCCATAGGTAGAAACACGAACAGGGCCGAAATGCCCAGCGCGATGAACAGGAACAACAAAATCGGTAAATATTCACCGAGAAGCGGATTGAGATCGGCCAAAGGGATGACTCTAGTAGCTTTTTAAGGACGAAGCTGTTCTACGCCCGCCCCTGCAGCCATGCAAGGGCGGGCGGGTTGCAAATATGGCCAGCCGCCTTGCCTTTCGCGCGTCCGGTTCCGTTCAGCTTTTGACCTGGCTCGCAATCGCTTTCTTCGTTTTCGCCCCATAGGGCGGTTTGAAGCCGGCGATACCCGCAATATCCGCCTTCGACTGGGTGTAGACAGAACGGGCGTGGCTGAATTCGCGGAAACCCTCGGGTCCATGATACGAACCGATGCCCGATGGGCCGACCCCACCGAAGGGCAGATCTTCCATCGACACGTGGAAAATTACGTCGTTGACTGTCACACCGCCCGACAATGTTTGCGAAAGAACTTCGTGCCGTTCATCGCCGTCGGTCCCGAAATAATAAAGGCCCAGCGGACGGTCGCGACCATTCACATATTCAACCGCCTCCGAAATTGTGGAATAGGTTTTAACCGGCAGGACCGGTCCGAAAATTTCTTCCTGCATCGCTTCCATGTCGTCGGTCACATTGCGCAGGATAGTCAGCGGCATCTTGCGACTGTTCGTGCTGGAGAAGTCCTCATCGCTCGGATTGACTTCGATCACCTCGGCACCTTTGCTGCGCGCATCTTCGATCATGCCCTGCAACCGATCGAAATGTTTGTCGGTGACGACGGAGGCATAATCGTCATTGTCGAGGAGAGTAGGATATTGGTTGTGCACCCCAAGCTGCACGGCCGCAACGGCGGCCTCTTCCTTGTCTTCGGGTACGATCATGTAGTCTGGAGCCAGACAGATTTGCCCGGCATTCATCATCTTGCCCATCGCAATGCGGTCGCCCGCCTTTTCCAGATCGGCACTGCGCCCCAGAATGACCGGTGATTTCCCGCCCAATTCTAGCGTTACGGGTACGAGGTTCTTCGCAGCTGCCTCCATCACCCGCCGGCCCGTTTCAGTCGATCCGGTGAAAACGATATGGTCGAATTTCAGGCTGGTAAAGGCTTTCGCCACTTCCGGACTGCCGGTGATCACGGCGACTTCGTCCTGCCCGAAATATCGAGCAACAAGTTGCGCCGAGAACTCGGACGTCTTCTCGGTAAATTCCGATGGTTTGATCATCGCGCGATTGCCCGCAGCAAGAACCTGCATCAGTGGACCAAAGGACAGATTGATGGGGAAGTTCCACGGACTCAGGATCCCGATAACGCCCTTGGGTTCATACCGCACTTGAGCCTTCGCGCCGAGCAACGACAGGGGAAATTGCAATTTACGCTTGTCGGGTTTCGCCCACCCACCCAAATTTTTAAGGCAGTATTTACCGAAATTGATGGTGCCGACTATATCGGTCATCATCGATTGGTCGCGGCTGCGGTTGCCGAAATCCTCGTTCATGGCCTCGCACAGTGCTTCCCCATTTTCGACCAGTAGCTTGATCGCGCGTTCGATCCGGTCGCGTCTGATCTCGAGGGGTTCCGGTCGGGCAGTCGTGAACGCATCGCGCTGCAGCTTCAGAAGGGTTTCCATATCGTCGGTACGGGGGTCGGCCATGCAAGTCTCTCCATTGGATTTTGATTTGCCATCCGTTGTCTATCATAGGCGATGCCTTGGCAAGGGCGCGGGATTGAAGGGGGCGGCATCGCTCCGATTGCTTTTGCCGCGATGCAGCATTAGGTCTGATGCCAGATCACGCACACGATAAAGGCCGTCCCACATGACCCAATTTTCCGCCGCCGACCCCGTTGTAATTCTGTCCTACGCGCGCACACCGATGGGCAGTATGCAAGGTTCGCTTGCAGGGGCCAGCGCGACCGACCTGGGCGCGACGGCGGTGAAAGCGGCGGTGGACAGGGCCGGCGTGGACCCGGACAACGTTGATCGTATCTATATGGGGTGCGTGCTTCCCGCCGGTTTGGGCCAGGCGCCCGCGCGACAAGCGGCGATCAAGGCGGGGCTGCCGACATCGGTACAGGCGAGCACAGTGAACAAGGTCTGCGGATCGGGCATGCAGACGATCATCATGGCTGCCGAAGCCATTGCTGCCGGCACAGTCGGTACGGTGGTCGCGGGCGGAATGGAAAGCATGACCAACGCACCATATCTCCTGAAGAAGCACCGTTCCGGTGCGCGTCTGGGACATGACACCGCCTATGATCACATGTTTCTGGACGGGTTGGAGGATGCGTATGAGGAAGGCCGCGCGATGGGAACGTTCGCGCAGGATACGGCCAATGCATACGACCTATCCCGCGAGGCGATGGATGAATATTCCATTGAATCTTTGGCGCGCGCCAATGCTGCCATCGATAGCGGTGCTTTCGCGGACGAGATTGCCCCTATCACGATCCATACCCGCAAGGGCGAAGACACGGTCGATACCGACGAGCCACCCGGTCGCGGTCGTCCCGACAAGATCCCAACCCTGCGCCCAGCTTTCGCGAAAGACGGCACGATTACCGCGGCCACTTCCAGTTCGATCTCCGATGGGGCTGCCGCCGTGGTGCTGATGCGCGAAAGCGCGGCGAAGGATGCGGGACACACGCCGATCGCGCGCATCGTGGCCATGGCGGCCCATGCGCGGGCGCCCGCCGAATTCACGATTGCCCCCATCGGCGCCATTCAAAAAGTGCTCGAAAATGCGGGCTGGGCTGTCGAAGACGTGGATTTGTGGGAAGTGAACGAAGCCTTTGCCTGCGTCGCCATGTTCGCCATGCAGGATATCGGCATCGCGCATGACCGTTTGAACGTGAACGGCGGCGGCACCGCATTGGGCCATCCGATCGGCGCGAGCGGCACCCGCATCGTGGTCACTTTGCTGAATGCGATGAAGCAGCGGAACAAGGCGCGCGGTGTGGCGAGCCTGTGTATCGGTGGCGGTGAAGCGACGGCGTTAGCTATCGAAATGCTATAGGTCGCAAGATCGCTTTATAGTGTCGCAGCGCCCCATAAGCGGTCCTGCGGCACCCACCCTTTGTGTCCGCGCACCTCGAATGCGCACCAACCATCGCTGCATTCACCCAAAACGCCGACCACCCCGACGGCGAGGTTCCATTTTAACCGTGCGCCGCTTTGCGGCTGCGCACGCATCGGAGCAGTTCCGGCACCCGTAACCATGCCACCGGTCTGGGGACTCAACAGGTTTGCCGATACCCAACCGCGCGTACCGTCGATATCCTCGATCAACCGCCATGCATCGACGACCCGGATGATCTTGACCGGCAGCCCCCGGCGTTTGAATACCCATGCAATGCGATATTGCCGACTGGGGCCGACGCGCATGTTCAGCTCATCCGTCTTGATCGTCGCCCAATAGGGAACGTCGCGCGATTGTGCGCTAGCTTGTCCGGGAAGGCAAAGCGATATTACGATCAGGGTGGCAAAAATGTAGGCACGCATGCGGCGTCTCTACGCGCTTCGCTGACCGCGATTCAAGTCGCATGGACACGAAATTATTTTCCGGTCTTGACCATGTCATACAGCGCGCCGTAGCCCGACCCCATGGCCAATATCGAACCCGACAAGCGCCCCCGCAACCGAACGCCCAAGGTGATCGTGACCCGGCAATTGATGCCCTCTGTCGAAAGCCGTCTCGATCAGCTATTCGATACGGCGCTGAACGATACGGACCGGCCCATGACACGCGACGATCTGATTGTCGCGACCCAGAATTGCGATGTCCTGGTGCCGACAGTCACGGATCTCATCGATGCAACGATCATCGACCGGGCCGGCGAACGGTTGGGTCTGATCGCCAGCTTCGGCGCGGGAACGGACCATATCGATCTTGCCGCAGCGCGCAGGCGGGGCATCATGGTTACCAATACGCCGGGCGTTTTCACCGAAGCCACGGCCGATCTTACCATGCAGTTGATTATCGGCGTGCCGCGCCGCGTGCGCGAAGGGATCGCATTGGTTCGGAACGGGGAATGGACCGGCTGGGCGCCATCTGCATTACTGGGCCGGAAACTGGGCGGAAAGACGCTCGGCATTATCGGCATGGGCCGGATCGGCCAAGCGGTGGCGCACCGTGCCCGCGCATTCGGGCTGAACATCGCCTATCACAATCGACACCGCTTACCTT
>JBASAR010000207.1:0-7059 GCA_049650705.1 Pontixanthobacter sp.
TATCGGTCTTCGACAGGATGCGCGCCACATCCAGCGCGACATTGCCCATGCCGATGATGACGGCGTGTCTGCCGGAAAGGTCCGGGGAAAGCTCGGCGTGGGCCGGGTGGCCGTTATACCAGCCGACGAAGGATGCGCTGCCGAACACATTGGGCAGGTTTTCGCCCGAGACACCCAACGCGCGATCGTTCGGTGCGCCGGTCGCCAGAACGACCGCATCGTACAGCGCCTGCAACTCGTCGATCGACACGTCCGTGCCAATGTTGACATTGCCGACGAAGCGAACGCGATCGGTCAGCGCCGTCTTTTCGTATCGCCGGGCGACGCCCTTGATCGACTGGTGATCGGGGGCGACCCCGCTGCGGATCAGACCGTAGGGAACGGGCAGGGCATCGAAAATGTCGACGCGAACGTCGCCGCCCCAATGTTTCTGGGCTGCTTCCGCGGTATAGTAGCCCGCCGGGCCCGATCCGATGATCGCGATGTGCCGCATATACCCCCCCCTTCGACGTCAGGCCGCTTTCGCGCGTTCCTCCCGATCCGGTGCATTCAGGAAATTCGTGATCGCCGAAACGCTCTCCTGTTTGTGGCTCAGCAAGAACAGATGTCCGCCGCCTTTCACCACGATCAGTTCGCTGTTCGGGATGAGTTTGTTCAGGAACTTGCCATTGATGACCGGCACGATCTGATCGTCGTCGCCCATCATGATCAGCGTGTCTTTCTTCATGAAGGGCAGTCCGGGCGCGCTGGTCCAGCCGACCATTGCGAGAAGCTGATACATGTATCCACGCGGGGAGGGCGGGGTGAGGCGGCCGATATGATCGCCCTTCCCACCGCTTTTCCCAGCAGCCATCTCGTTGGGAGCCATTCCGGCGTCATCGGGCGCATCGTTCAACGCGCCACCATAGAGCGTGCGGAAATGCTTCGCCATGTAATCCGCATCGACATAGCGGCGGGGATTGGCCATCTTCGTAAGGGCGGAGGGGTTGCCCGGCACCATCAGCGCACCCGCGCTGGTCGCCAACAGCACCAGCCGCCGTGTCCGCTTGCCATGTTGCATGGCGAAATGCTGCGCCATCGCGCCGCCCCAGCTGATGCCGATCACGTCGACCACATCGATACCGAACCGGTCGAGCAGCCGTGCCGCCGTCCATGCCATCGTCACCGTGTTGTAGGGTACGACCGGGTCGGGCGATTTACCCGTGCCCGGCATGTCGAACATAATGAAACCCCGGTCCGGCATGGCGGCGGCCAACGGCGCGACCGCTTCGATATTCGCGCCGATCCCGTTGAAGAACAGGACGGGGGGGTGATCGCTGGGTTTGTCGAGGTTCCAGCGGGCGACGCGCAAACGGCGGCGCCCGACGGTTTCCATCGTGACTGTGGCATCGGCCATGGGATTGGTCAGGGGTAATTCCTTCTGCGTTCGTCAAGAATTCAGGTCGGTCAGACCTCCTCCCGCACATACAGGCCCGGCGCGGCGTCCGTCGGCGTGTATTCGGCGTTCCCCAATTGCTCTGGAGCGGCTTTCTTGTCGCCGGATCGTTCCGACAGCCATTCTATCCAGTACGGCCACCAACTCCCGGCGACCTCCTCGGTTCCGGTGAGCCATTCATCGGCCGTCGCGGGAAGTGCGCCGTCCGCCTTCTGTTTGAAGTATTTCGCCTTCGGATTGCCCGGCGGGTTGAGGATTGCCTGCATATGGCCGGACTGGCTGAGGACGTAGGTCACGTCTTTCGATCCGAACAGTTGCGTGGAACGATACGTCGCTTTCCACGGGGTAATGTGATCGGTCACGCCGCCCAGAATGAACAGATCGCTTTTGACTTTCGACAAGTCGATCGGGTGGTCGACCATTTCGACCTCGCCCTGTTTGGTGAAAGCCAGGGTTTCGAACACGGTTAGGAAATCACCCATCAGGCTGCCCGACAGGTTCGTGGCGTCCGCGTTCCAGAACAATACGTCGAAGGCCGGCGGGTCGTCGCCAAGAAGGTAGTTGTTGATGACGTAGTTCCAGATGAGGTCGTTGGGCCGCAGCCACGCGAAACCGCGCGCCAGGTCGTCGCCCTTGATAACGCCTTTCTTGGATGCGCGGCGGCGGGCCAGGGCCATGCCGTTTTCGCTGACCAGCGACCCTGCCTCGATATCGTTCTGTTTGGGATGCAGAACACATACCATCAGGGTGAGCGCGCCGAGCAGATCGGCTCCGCCTTTCTTGCCTTGCGATGCCAGCTTGCTCGCCAGCATGGCGGCGGTTTGTCCGCCCGAACACCCCGCAGATACATTCACCTTTTTGGCACCGGTGATCGCGGCGGCCGCTTCCATCGCCTCGCGGCAGGCGGCCACGTAATCGGCCATGTCCCAATGGCCCTGTTCCTTCGATGGATTGCGCCACGATATGACGAAGGTCTGGATGCCGTGATCGACCTGCCATTTGACGACCGATTTTTCGGGGCTCAGATCGTTGATGTACATCTTGTTGATCTGCGGCGGGATGGTCAGCTGCGGGATCGCATGCACCTCGTCCGTAGTGGGCGCGTAATGGATCAGTTCCATGATCTCGGTCCGCAGCACCACCGCGCCTTTCGAGGTGGCGATATTCTCGCCCAGCGTGAACGGGCGTTTGTCGACCTGACTGACCATGCCCTTATTATGGACCAGATCGGTGTAGGCGTTCTTCAACCCCTTGATCAGGCTCAGGCCGCCGCTGTCGACCAGCCGTTTCTGCGCGGTCGGATTGCCCATCAGGGTGTTGGTGGGGGCCAGCCCGTCGATGATGATGTTGGATATGAAATTGGCCCGGTCGCGTTCCAGATCGTCCAGTTCCAGATCGGCCAACCAGTTGTGCATCCCCTTCTGCACGGCGAGATAATATTGCGCACCGGCGCGGAAGAACGGATTGTATTGCCAGGCCGGATCCATGAACCGCTTGTCCTTCGGATCGGGCGCAAGGTTCGATTTGCCGGTCATGATGCGGACCATGTCCTGCCCCATTTCCGCGGCATGCTTCATCGACCGCATGGGGTCGGACGCCGTTTCGCGCAGCAGCAGTGCGACTGCCCCCACGAAATCTTCCCGTGCCAGACCGATCATCGGCCCCAGCGCCGTCGTCGACTGCGCCGCTTCGTGTTCCAGCTTGATGCCTTCGGCCATCGTCATCCCCTCATATTTTATGTTCTATGGCGCTTGTCCTGCACCCCGGCACCGGTCTTTGCAAGAGATCGGACCGACGTGGACGCCGACCGGGCACGGGGTAAGCGGTATCGGCCGGGTGAGCATTGCTTAACCTTTTTTCAAAACGATATTGCGATGGCGGTACGATGCAGACCGTGCGACCACAGGCGACCGCCGATGCGCAATATTGCGGGGGCGATCGCCCCGCGCGCATGGTCGATGCCGCAACGCACCCGCTTGGCGGTCGGCGCGCCGACCCTGCAGCGGGGGAAGTCGCGGATCGCACCGGGGAACCCGATGCCAGGTTGGAGGTAAGGCGAAGCGTCCTGCCGCGCCGCCAACAGATCGCGCGTAAGAAGAGAATGCCGCCCGCCGAGGTGCGAAGAAAACGGCATATCGTTCCCGGCTCGTGGTGGTTCATCGCGTATGCGTTCATCCTGTCCTTTTTGATGAGCGCATTTCTGTCGCGTTCCTTCCCCTCGACCCCGATCCTTTTGTGCGTGTTCATCGGATTGGGTTTCGTCTCGTGGTCGCGCAGCGTGGCGCAGATCGAGCGGACCGATCCGGATGCCTCGCGCTGGTGGAAGGTCGCGGCCTGGGCCTGCGTCGTCGTGCCGATCGCCACCTATTCGGTGTCGCAGGTTCTATGGGTAACGGATGCGGGGCTGGCCGTACCATGGCTCGTATCCGGCATGGTCGTGTTCAATGTATTGGGGTTCAATCTGTTGATCGAACGCCCCCTGCAACAGGCGTTCTGCATATCGGTGTCGTGGGGTATCGTCGCATTGGCGGTCGGTACGGCAGATGCGATGGGCGCGTTCGTCGCGCTGATATGCTTTTCCGCGGCCATCGGCCGGTATCAGGCGCAAGTGAACGCGTCGCGGTGCGAAGCGGCGCAGGCACGCGAACGCAAGCGTAACCGGGCCGAGGACATTCTGCGCGATTACGAAGAAACCGGGCAGGGCTGGTTCTGGGAAACCGATCGGCGCGGTACGGTATCGTATCTGTCCCAATCCATCGTCGCCATCCTGGACCGGACCGAGGAAGAGCTGATCGGCAAACCGTTCCTCGAACTGTTCGATCTGGGGGACGACAATCAGGAAGGCGAACGGACGCTGTCGTTCCACCTGTCCGCCCGATCTTCGTTTCAGGAACTGGGCGTACGCGCCGCGACGAAGGGCGAAGAGCGTTGGTGGTCCGTCAATGGACGGCCCGCTTACGATAATTTTCATAACTTCGTGGGCTTTCGCGGGTCCGGAACCGATCTGACGGAAAAACGCCGGAGCGAAGCGAGCGTTACGCGGCTGGCGCAATATGATTCGCTGACCGGACTCGCCAATCGGTTCCAGATGCAGCAGACCCTCGACAAGATTTTGCACGCGCCGCAATTGCACCAGCGCGAATGCAGCGTACTCCTGCTCGATCTCGACCGGTTCAAACATGTCAACGATACGTTCGGCCATCCGGCGGGCGACGCTCTTTTGAAACAGGTGGCGCAACGGTTGGAGCGGGCGGTGGGGTCGGATGGCCGCGTGGGACGTCTGGGCGGGGACGAATTCAAGGTCATCATCGTCGGCAGAACCGACCGCGATGCGCTGGCCCATCTGGCGCAGCAGATCATCCATTCGCTGTCGCAACCCTATTCGATCGAAGGGCAGCGCGCGGTCATCGGCGCTTCCATCGGCATCGCCACCGCACCCGAAAACGGGGTTACGGGCGAAGCGATCATCCGCAACTGCGATCTTGCTTTATACGCGGCGAAGGATGGCGGGCGGGGGCGGTATCATTTCTATTCCAACGATCTGCATACCGCCGCCGAAGAACGCAGCAGGATGGAACAGGATCTTCGCGACGCGATCGCGAAGGGCGATCTGCAATTGTTCTACCAACCGGTCGTCCATGCTCAGGGTGACAGGATCGCGGGGTTCGAGGCACTTTTACGCTGGAACCATCCGACCAAGGGGTGGATGTCGCCTGCAAAATTCATTCCCATTGCGGAAGATACCGGACTGATCGCGGCGATCGGCGAATGGGCGATCCGCACTTGCTGCGACGATCTGGCACGTTGGCCCGAACACATACGATGTGCGGTGAACGTATCGCCGCTGCAATTCGCCAATCCGCAGCTCCCCTCCATCATCACCAGCGCGATCGCTTGCGCCGAAATCCACCCCTCGCGCCTCGAACTGGAAATAACCGAAAGCGTATTCCTGAACGACGACGCCGGCACCGATGCGATGTTCGCGGCGTTGAAGCGGGTCGGTGTGCGTTTGGCGCTGGACGATTTCGGCACCGGTTATTCCTCACTGGGCTATCTGAAGAAGGCGCCGTTCGACAAAATCAAGATCGACCAGTCCTTCGTGCGTGGCGCGACCAAACCGGGCAGCCGCAACGGCGCGATCATCACCTCCATCACCAGCCTGGCCAAATCGCTGGGCATGGATACGACGGCGGAAGGCGTGGAGACGCTGGACGAACTCGAACTCGTTCGATCGCTCGGTTGCAGCCACGTGCAGGGCTACATCTATTCGAAAGCGGTGGAGGTCACCCGGGCAACGGCCATCGTCCGTGCGAGCGCGGTCCTGCCCGCACAGGGTCCGCGATCGGCAAGACCGCGCCGGCACAAACTGCTGCGCACGATCGTGGTGGAAACGGGCGGCGAACTCTACGAAGGCACCATTCGCGATATCGCCGTGGGCGGCGCCGTCATCGAAGGTTTGTGGAACGTTCCGGTGGGCACCCCGCTCGCGATTGCCATCACTGACGATCTCATGATCAAGGCGACCTCCGTCTGGGGCGACGAGAACCGCGTAGGCGTGCAGTTCGCGCAGCCCATCGACCTTGAAAAAGCGCGCTTCGCCGGATCGAATGTGGCGCCGATGGAATTGCACCGCCAGGCGTAACCCCCGCGTTATCGCGCCGCGCGCCTAAAATTACTGACACGCGATGGCCTAGCGGCTATCGCGCGCAGCGTATGACCGACCTTTCCAAAATCCGCAATTTCTCCATCATCGCCCATATCGACCATGGCAAATCGACGTTGGCCGACAGGCTTATTCAACAGACCGGCGGCCTGACCGAACGCGAAATGTCGGAACAGGTCCTCGATAACATGGATATCGAGAAGGAACGCGGCATTACCATCAAGGCGCAGACGGTGCGCCTCAACTACACCGCGAAGGATGGCGAGACCTACGAGCTCAATCTGATGGACACGCCCGGCCATGTCGATTTCGCCTACGAAGTTTCGCGCAGCCTGGCCGCATGCGAAGGCGCGCTGTTGATCGTGGACGCGGCGCAGGGGGTGGAAGCGCAGACGCTCGCCAACGTATACCAGTCCATCGAACACGATCACGAAATCGTGCCCGTCATCAACAAGATCGACTTGCCCGCCGCGGAACCCGAACAGGTCCGCAAGGAAATCGAGGAGGTCATCGGCCTCGACGCATCCGAAGCGGTGATGACCAGCGCGAAATCCGGCATCGGCATCGAGGATGTGCTTGAAGCCGTCGTCGCGAAGATTCCGCCGCCCAAGGGCGACCGCGACGCGCCGCTGACGGCCATGCTGGTCGATAGCTGGTACGATCCGTATCTCGGCGTCGTCATCCTCGTGCGCGTGCTGGACGGCTGGCTCAAGAAGGGCCTGCCCATCCGCTTTATGCAGGGCGAGACGCAGCACCTGGTGGACCGCGTCGGCGACTTCACGCCCAAGCGCATCGACCTCGACGAACTCGGCCCCGGCGAAATCGGCTTCATCACCGCGCAGATCAAGGAAGTGGAGCAGGCCCGCGTGGGTGACACCATCACCACGGTGAAGGGCGGATCGCAAACCGCGCTGCCGGGCTACAAGGAAGTGCAGCCCGTGGTGTTCTGCGGCCTCTTCCC
>JBASAR010000208.1:0-2618 GCA_049650705.1 Pontixanthobacter sp.
CGATGATCATCGATATGGCGAAGGCGAGCCGCGCGCGCATGCCCGAAGAATAGGTCCGCACCGGTTCGTGCAGATAGGGGCCCAGTTCGGCAAAATCTTCGACGAAGGCCAGATTGCGGTCGAAATCCTGCGCGTAGATATTGGTGATGAAGCGGATATTGTCGATCCCCGTAAGATTGGGCTGGAACGCGCCGCCGAACGCTAGCGGCCAGGATACCGACATGCGGCGCTCTACGGTGCCGGCGGTGGGCCGCTCGGCCCCGCTCAACAATCGCACCATGGTCGATTTGCCGGCGCCATTTCGCCCCAATATGCCCAGCCGTTCGCCCATCGCCAGATCGAGATCGACGCCGTCCAGCACGATCTTGGTGCCGAAGCGCGTGGGATAGGTCTTGGTCAGGCCGCGCGCGCGGATCATTCGGGTACGCCAATCACTCGGGCACGCCAATCACTCGGGCACGATCGTGCGCGCGACATGGCGGGCGAGAATCAGCGCGATCACGCTCAACACCAGATTGACCGCGACCAGATAGGCCACGCTGTAGATCGCGTTGGCCTGCGATCCGAAATAGCCTTCGCGAACGATCTCGACCCCGTGGACCATCGGCAGATAGAGGACGATTTCCTGTGCCAACGGGGGCAGGGCGGACACCATGAAAGCGGCACCGGACAAAGGGAACAGCAGATAGGAAAACGGATGCCACAATTTATCGACCAGCTCGTAATTGTGGCTCAGCGCCCCCAATCCAACGGCCAGCGCCGCGCCGAACCAGGCGAGCAACAGCCATCCGAAAACGATCTGCAGGAAGTCCTCCGGCAGCGCGAGCCAGCCGATCGCCATGAACACGATCCCCAGCGTGACGAAGGATATGGTCGCGCCCCCGAACTCCAGCAGCAGCCGCGCGGCATAGATGTCGAGGATCTTGATATTGCGATGATACAGCAGCGCCAGGTTGGCCCATAGCGCGCCGATGCAGCGGCCCGGCATGTTGCGCCATAGAAGCACGCTGGAATAGCCGGTCAGCGCAAAGGCGACGATCGGCAGATCGCTGCCATGGGCGGATTGGGTCGCCGTCCACAAGGCGGTAACGCCAAGCGTGAACAACATCGGTTCGATGAACAGCCATAGGAAACCCAGATTATGCCGCCCGTACCGGGTCAGCATTTCGCGTACCAGCAGAGCGCCGATCACGCGCCGCTGGACGCCTGCGCTGCTGGACCGGTGGGGGCTGCCTGTCCGGGAAGGACGCAATGCCATCGGTGCGGGCATCAATCGCGATGCTCGCGCACGCCGACGGCGAGCATCGACAGGACACCCCAGGCCAGCAGTCCGAAGATGAAGGTCGCCGCGATACCCCGCAACCGCCGCGGTTCGCTGGCGTAATCGGGCAGGCTGGGGCTGGCGATCCGGTCCAGATAGGCGGTCTTGCGCCGCGCCTCCGCCTGCGCGTCCTGCAGCGAAGCGAGTGCGATGCCCAGCTGCTTCTCCGCGAATTCAGCGTTCAGCTGAAGCTCCTGATATTGCGCCGCCGCCGCGGACAGCGATCCGCGCCCGCCCGCGATCGCATCCATCTGCGTGTCGATCTCGCCCTGCAATTCGCGCGCCTGGGTACGCAGGAACGGGATCTGCGACGCGCGCGGCGTGTAGGTCTGCAATTGGCGGAGCTGCGTGCGTGCGGCGATCAGTTCGTCCTGCAATTTGGAAATCATCTGCAACCGCGCCGCCGCTTGCTGTTCGGGATCGATGATCCGCGCCCGGTCACGATAAGCGGCCAGTTCCAACGCGGCATCGCGCGACCGGGTCTTGGCGTCCTCTACCTCGCCCTGTGCGACCGCAATGGAATCGGTCCGCGCATGTTGCGACAGGCTGTTGACCAGCGCCTCCGACCGTTCGAGCAGGCGGGCATTGATAATCTGCGCGTCTTTTGGCGAGAAGGCGCGCACGGTGAGGCGGGTAACCTGCGTCGTCGCGCTGTCGTCGATCGTCAGCCGGTCCTGAAAATAGCGATAGAGTTCCTCGTCCGTGACGCCGAACGTGCCGCCGAAACGGGTGAGCCAGAAAATCGACGGCGCGCTGTAGGCGTGCATGACGAAGCCGTCTTCATTCACTTCCGACAGGGCACGGCGCGATTCCAGATATTCGGTGACCGCCGCGCTCTCCTCGCTCGACCCGCCGATATTCGTGCCCAGCACCGCGCCAAGCGGGGTCGCGCCGGTTTTCGCCGGACTGCGCACCACGAACCGCGATTCCGACACATACACATCGCTTGCCAAAAATCCGAAATAGGCGGCCGCCAGCAGTGTCGGGACGATAACCGTCGCCGCGAATAACGGGGTAACGAAGGCGAAACGGTCGCGCAGTCGCGCGAAAGCATCGGACCTTTCATGCCCCGTGTCGTGATCGTCCAACACTATGCTGCCGCCCGATTGTGCTGCGCTGCCAACGTATCCAACCATGGCGTCAGTGCCGCGAAATGATCGTTCCACCTGCAGGGACGGTAGGCCCGCATCCGTTCCATTTGGCGAGATCTTTCGGGCCCGTTCCCGCAATAGGCCGCGATCATAGCCACCCAATCCTCGACCGCTAGCGGATCGGGGAATACGGGAATGCCCTGGCC
>JBASAR010000209.1:0-2270 GCA_049650705.1 Pontixanthobacter sp.
TGAATTACTGAGCTAGATAAACAATTTCTTCAACATACACTGGGGCTCGTCATAAGATTCAAAGCATAACAACAATCCGCCTGGAACAAAAACAAGTGAATTTAAGATTAAAAAAAGTTCAAAATCACCCTTATCTTGCTCCTTCAGAGACTAAACGTGAGGGTGTCAGTGCAGCTCAAAAATGGGCAGTTGGATTAATCGAAGGCGACGGTCACTTAGGTTTAATGTGGTCAAACAAGGAAAAAACCAATTTAAGTCCTGTGCTTAAAGTAAGTTTGCATAACTACAACGCACGTGCAATTTATAAATTAAAGTCGGTTTTGGGCGCGGGAAATATAACGCACCACGGCAATTTGATTAGCTTGCGTTTGCGCAGTGAAAAAGCTTGGTGGAACCATGTGTTTCCTCTGTTCAAAGCTTGTGCATTGCGCACACACAAATATTACCTTGTTTTAATCATAATGCACGTATTAAGTGTTAAACGCTCAAACACGCACGCTCTGCACACTTTTGCGTACCGTAAACAAGCTTATTTCAATCACTGTCGTAACTTGGTGGCCTTAACGACCAAACCTCACGCGTCAAAGCCGAGTCCTGTGTGGATGACCAAAACTCACTCCGTCCAACCATGGTTCAATTTTCAAACTGCGGCGTTAACTATGCCCGAAGACGTGTTCCGGCGTGGGCTTGACTTGGATTGGCTGGCAGGCTTCATAGAAGCTGAAGGTAGCTTTTACATACTAAACAGCGGACGCCATGGTTTTGCCTTAGGTCAAAAACATGATGGCATCATAATTGCTGCCGTAAGCCGCCTTTTTAAAGTACACGCTAAGCTAAAAGTACGCCCCAAATACGCCTTGTGCGACACCACAAATCCGACTTCACTGGCTTTAATAGCGCGCTTAATGCATAAACGGCTGTTAGGCATGAAAAGTTTTGTGTTTACACTATGGGCGCGTAGTTTGAAGAAGAAAAAGAAAGACAAAAAAGCGTGCGCCGTAGCCAAACGCTTAATTTCTCAGTTGACCCAAAACGAGCGGTTTACAAAAACAAAGCGCTGACACAAGGTATAGTCCATCTTGAAATGCGTTTTCAAGTTACCCACCACTAAGTGGACTAATCGGCATGCCCGGCGGAAGTGTAGATTTAGCCATTTTCAGTTTACATTTAAGTGGTTTAAGCAGCATATTAGGCAGTATAAATTTCATTACCACGATTTTTAACATGCGAGCACCGGGTATGCGAATGCACCGTGTGCCTTTGTTTGCGTGGAGTGTTTTAATAACAAGCTTTTTGTTATTGCTAAGCTTACCAGTATTAGCTGCTGGAATTACGATGCTATTAACAGATCGTAGGGCGACCGCGAAGTTGCCGACACACATTGCTGACCTAATGCATATGGTTCAGACGCTGAGAGGTTATCAGCGAAGCGCACTTGACTAACCCCTAGTGATGAACTCACGGGGGGACAATAGCCTGTTAAGAAAGAACCGCTCAGGGCTTGTCAACCCGAGGCAGCGGCTCGAGCGCAAAGAATAACTACTGTTGAGAGTATCTCTCAAAGGTGAAACATGGTGGGGCCTGTTGACCCGGCGTATCTGACAAATGGCATTATGAGCCGTTACGGCGCGATTTCTCGCACAGCGATGTTTCGGTTCGTTTGTGCCATGACCAAGAGAAATACCAGCTTCTGTAGGAAGAGTAATGTTTAAAGCCCAACTGTAGTTCATTGCTCATGGAAGAAACCATGGGGTTTCCTCAAACTTTTAAACTCATCATAACATGAATATTAATAAATTAGGAAAATTGGGTGTCGGTAGAACCGGTGAACCAAGGTCGCATCTTCATTGGGCCTTGGGGCGGAGGGTTCGTAGTACCTGCTTACTCGAAAGAGATCCAGCAATGGTAAAGCGTGTGTATCTAACAAATGGGATTCATACAAAAGGGAAGGAACCTAAATGGACGGACTTAACCAAGGACGTCCCATATTTGGATAAGGTTCAAAAGTCAATGCGGGCGTCGGATGATGCCACACAAACGCTAAGACGATTGAAACAATTATGGTTATTAAATGCCAACAAGAACGCAAAAGCTCAACGCTTAAGCGCTCTTTTAGGTGACATTAATTTATGGGTTGCTGCATATAATAAGCTGGCCTCCAATGAAGGGTCTATGACCAAGGGAGGATCCGGGGGAACGGTAGACGGCACCAGCGTAAGGAGTTTGGAAATACTACGCGATAAAGTTGTCAGTGGCAAATACACATTTGG
>JBASAR010000210.1:0-44089 GCA_049650705.1 Pontixanthobacter sp.
CGTCCGCGGCGGCAGCGGCGGCGGCGGCACCGGCATCGTCGGCTTCTTCCTCGACCGAAGCACGGGCGGCTTCGCCCGCGCGTACGGTATCCTGAACAGTGCGCGGGGCGGAGGAGGTCGTCGTGGAAGTGCCCACCGTATCCTCGACCGGCATTTCCTCGATCTCTGCGACGGCTTCCTCAGCCGGGATTTCGACATTCTCCGCTTCGGCTTCGACGGAGGCGTCTTCGGACGATCCGCAAGCGGACAGGGCCAATGCGGAGGCGGATGCAAAAGCGACGGACACAAGTTTCTTCATGACAAAAGGCTCCCGTAAAAAAAAGATCGCGTTCTTCATACAACGCCCGCCGCGATTGCGCCAATCGTAAAATATAGGACACGTGCGGGATGGGCGATTATGGTCCGAAATCTTGACGCCCGCTATTTTGTGCACGCACCGCCTCTGCCATGGAGCCGGGATGGCTTCCGACGTTGCGATACATGCCCGCCCGGGCCCGATCATGGACGATGCGCGCGGCCATCTGCGCACGATCTTCGGGTTCGAGGATTTTCGCGGTTCGCAAACGCAGGTGCTGGAACGGATACTGGCCGGTCGATCGACATTGGCCGTGATGCCGACCGGCGCGGGCAAATCGCTGACCTACCAGTTGCCCGCCACGATGATGCGCGGCACTTGCGTGGTGATATCGCCCCTGATTGCATTGATGCACGACCAGCTGCGATCGGCGCGCGCCAACGGGATCGCCGCCGCCACGCTGACCAGTGCTGACGACGATTGGCGCGAAACGATGGACGCCTATCGCGCGGGCGAACTGGACCTTTTATACATCGCGCCCGAACGCGCCAGCCAGCCGCAATTCGCGGATTTCCTGTCGGCCAGCGACATCGCCCTGTTCGCGGTGGACGAGGCGCATTGCGTATCCGAATGGGGGCACGATTTCCGCCCCGACTACCGCCAGCTGCGCCCATTGATGGATCGGTTCGGCGAGGTGCCGCGTCTGGCGCTGACCGCCACGGCCGATCGGCGCACCCGCGCGGATATTCTGGATCAGCTGGGCATTCCGGCGGACGGGCTGGTGCTGGCGGGGTTCGATCGCCCGAACATACAGTACAACATCAGACCCCGCGACAATCCGGTGACGCAAATCGCGGCGCTTATGACCGAGCATCCCGGCCCCGGCATCGTGTACGCCCCCACCCGCCGCAAGGTGGAGGATATCGCGATCAAGCTCGCCGCTGCAACGGGTCGCGAAGTACGCCCCTATCACGCGGGTCTACCGGCGGAGGAACGCGCGGGAAACCAAGCCGCGTTCGTCGCCTCGGAAGACATGGTCATCGTGGCGACCATCGCGTTCGGCATGGGGATCGACAAACCGGACGTCCGCTTCGTCGCCCATGCGGGCATCCCTAAATCGATCGAGGCCTATTACCAGGAAACCGGCCGTGCAGGCCGCGATGGCGATCCAGCACAGGCGATGATGCTGTGGGGTGCAGCGGATTTCGCCCAAAGCCGACAGCGATTGGCCGAACTGCCCGAAAATCGGCACGACGACGAACGCCAGCGGTTGGACGCACTGGCAGCATTGGTGGAGGCAGCGACCTGCCGCCGCGCGATCCTGCTCCGGCATTTCGGGGAGGATCCGCCCGCCCAATGCGGCAATTGCGACAACTGCCTGTCACCGCCCAAGGTTACCGACGCGACCGAAACGGCGCGCAAGCTGCTGTCCGCCGTCTATCGCACGGGCCAAAGCTTCGGCTTCGGTCATATCGCCAAGGTGCTGACCGGCAGCAGCGACGACCGTATCGCGCAGCGCGGGCATGACCGGTTGAGCGTATTCGGCATCGTGGCGGGGGAGGAGGCGGCGATGCTCAAACCCCTGTCGCGCGCATTGCAGGCGCGCGGTGCGCTGGTGCCGACCGAGCATGGCGGGCTGGCGCTGGGCGGGGAAGCGCCGGCGATCCTGAAAGGCGATGCATCGGTCGATATCGTCATCCCGCCCAAGCGCGCCCGGAAGGGCCGCCGCGATACCGTGCCCAATCCGGTCGGCGACACCCTGTTCGAGGCCCTGCGCGATCTGCGCCGCGATCTGGCGAAGGAAAACCAGGTGCCGCCCTATGTCATCTTCAACGATGCGACCCTGCGCGATATGACGGCGCAGCGGCCCGATACGCTGGATGCGTTCGGCCGCATCAGCGGCGTCGGGGCGAAAAAACTGGCAGCGTTCGGCGATGCGTTTCTGCGGGTAATCCGGGAGAATTGACCCGCAATACAGGCTTTGCGGCGCGTTAACCCTCTTGCCGTATCGAAGCATGTATGGATGAACACGCCCCCACTCCGCAGACGCTTTCCCACCGATCGCTGAAAGCCGCCGCCATCATCGCCGGACTGGCGATCGTGGCGATCCCGGCGGGCGTATTGCTGGCGCAGGACGGCGCCGCGTTCACGATCGCCGAAACCGGGCAATCCTTCGCGCAACTCCAGGACGCGGTCGATACGATCGGGGACGGCGCGGGCACGATCGAAATCGCGGCGGGTACATACCGCCAATGCGCCGTACAGGCGGCGGGCACGGTCGCTTACGTGGCGAACGCGCCGGGCTCCGCGATCTTCGATGGACAAACCTGCGAAGGAAAGGCGGCGCTGGTGCTGTGCGGACGCGAGGCGAATGTCGCGGGGCTGGTGTTCCAGAACATGTCCGTGCCCGATTACAACGGGGCGGGGATCCGGCTGGAACAGGGCAATCTGACGGTGGTGCAAAGCTGGTTTCGCGACAGCCAGCAGGGTATTCTTACGGCAAACGATCATGCGGGCCGCATCGTGGTCGACAAAACCACCTTCAGCGGATTGGGCACCTGCGAAGGAAGCGGCGGATGCGCGCATTCGATCTATGTCGGCGATTACGGATCGCTGCGCATCAGCCGCAGCCGGTTCGAGAAAGGCACGGGCGGCCATTATGTGAAAGCACGCGCGGCCAATGTCGAAGTGCTCGCCTCCAGTTTCGACGACAGCCAGGGGCGCGGCACCAACTACATGATCGACCTGCCCGCGGGTTCGGCCGGCGCGATCCGCAACAACTGGTTCGTGCAAGGCGCCGACAAGGAGAACTACTCCGCTTTCATCGCCGTGGGCGCGGAACAAAATCTGCGCAGCTCCGATGGATTGCAGATCGCGGGCAACGATGCGCGGCTGGCGCCCAAGGTGCAGCGCAACACGATCTTCGTGGCCGACTGGTCCGGCGCGCAGCTGACGATTGGTGACAACGCGCTGGGGCGGGGGCTCACGCGCTTCGAACGGCGCTGACCGAACAGGAACATCCGTGCGGCTTTGCCCGTTGAAGGGGCAAAGGAGTTTACGATGGCAGGCGGATGGGCGCGCGATGGCGCGGTACAGGATCAGATCGACGATACGGTCAGCGATGCGGTGAAGGCCGCGCGGGCGCGCATGCCCGATGGGGTTGGCGCGCGTTATTGCGACGATTGCGGGGAAGAAATCGCGGCCAAGCGGCGCGAAGCCCTGCCCGCGACACGGACCTGTGTGACATGCCAATCCCTGCGCGACGGGGCCGCCCGCGTTTCCGGCATCAACCGGCGCGGCAGCAAGGATAGCCAGCTGCGATGAGCGTTTCTTCTCCCCGGCCCTTCATCCTGTCGCAGCATGTCGCCCCCCAACATCGCCTGTCCCGCTTCGCCGGCCGTTTCGCCAACAGCGAACGACCATGGCTGCGCGACCGCCTGATCCGCCGCTTCATCGAGGCCTACGATGTGAACATGGACGAGGCGGCGCAACCCGAAGGCACATTCCGCAGTTTCAACGACTTCTTCACCCGCGCATTGAAGCCGGGCGCGCGTGCGCTGGCCGACACATCGACCGATGTCATCTGTCCTGCAGACGGGGAAATCAGCCAGATCGGACACATTCACCGTGGCCGCATCGTTCAGGCCAAAGGACAAAGCTACACCGTGCGCGAACTTGTCGGTGGCGAGGAGGCTTTGGCGAAGCGTTTCGACGGTGGCAATTTCGCGACCGTGTATCTCTCACCCAGCGACTATCACCGGGTACACATGCCATGCACGGGTACGCTGACCGAAACCGTCCATATTCCGGGCGATCTGTTTTCGGTGAACACCACCACCGCCGATCATGTCGATCGGCTATTCGCCCGTAACGAGCGTATGTCGTGCGTCTTCGACACGCCGCATGGAGCCATGGCGAGCGTGATGGTCGGGGCGATGATCGTGGCGAGCATCGAAACCGTCTGGGGCGGGCTGGCGAAAGCGCATGGCAAACACCCCGTGGCGGTCGATTATAGTCACGACATCCAGGCACCGCGTTTGGACGCGGGGGCGGAGATGGGGCGCTTCCTGTTGGGCTCCACCGTCATCCTACTTTTCGAACCGAGCAAGGTCGAATGGGACGAAAGCCTGGAACCCGGCACTATTGTGCGGATGGGGCAGTCGATGGGCCGCTGGCTATGAAAGTTCAGGAAAACGCTTTGGAATAGATGACGGCACCCTTGGGCGGCTTTCCGTCGAACATCAGCCGTTGGAAAAGTTCGGGCTGGTATCCATCGAAGGTCAGTTGTGGATCGTTTTCGAAACCGAACTGTCCGAAATATCCCGGATCGCCGAGAACAACGATCCCGTTGGCGTTCATTTCCCGCATATCGGCTATACCGCGCTGCACGAGACTGAACCCGATGCGCTGCCCCTGAAGCTGGGAGGCGACCGACACCGGCCCCAAACCGAACCATCCTTTCGTACCGTCCATGATGCGAACCGGCGAGAATGCGATATGGCCGACGACCCCCTGTTCGTTTTCGGCCACGAGCGATAGCGACAGATCGCCGTCATTGCGCAGCCTGTCGATCAGTTCGGGTTCGGATCCGTCGCTGTATTTCGTATCGGCATAGGCGGCGGCGGACAGCGTACGAATTGCGTCTGCGTCACCGTCCTGCTCGGGCCTGAGGATAATAGCGCTCATGGCAACAAATGTCCCGATCGGTCGCGTTTCGTCTCAAGATATTGGCGGTTATGCGGATTGGCCGGCAATTGGTGCGCCACGCGTTCAGTGATCGTAATGCCCGCCCCCGTCAACACCGCCACCTTGCGCGGATTGTTGGTCATCAACCGGACGTTCGATGCGCCCAACAGTTCCAGCATGCGCGCCGCAACCGGAAAATCACGCGCTTCGTCCGGCAGGCCGAGCCGCTGGTTGGCGTCCACCGTGTCATGACCCTGGTCCTGCAGGCGATAGGCGCGCAGTTTGTTGATGAGGCCGATGCCGCGCCCTTCCTGCCGCAGATAGAGCAGGATGCCCCAGCTGCCTGTCTCCGCTTCCGTCGTCATCGCGCCAAGCGCCGCATCCAGCTGAGGCCCGCAATCGCATTTCAGACTGCCCAGAACGTCGCCGGTCAGACATTCGGAATGCAGGCGGACGAGCGGCACGCGATCCCCCGTTTGTCGCCCGATGATGAGCGCCACATGCTCGCGCAGATCGTCCGGGCTGCGGAAGGCGACGATCTGTGCATCGGTGTCGTTCGCAATCGGCAACCGGGCGCGGGTAGCGATGGCCAGCCGTGTAGGCGCGCGCCAATGCGCCAGATCGCTTGGCTCAACCATTTCGGCCTCGCCCGCATTTTTGGCATCGACCATGAACGCCGGCAGGATACCCGCCATACGTGCCAGTTCCAGCGCCGCCTCGGCTTGTGCCGGCCAGTCGATCGTATTGGCCCGAAACGGACCCTTCATCGGATGGGCGAGGTCGAGTGCGGGGTCGGCGATCCGCCGCGCATCGTCGGGCGCGAACGGGTCCGCGCCGCGGATCAGCACGGGTCCATGTGGCTGCGCAGCGGCGCGCTGGTTCGCCAGTTTGAGGGTGGTGGCACGGGCGCCGGAGATCAGCAGACGATCGGCGCGCGCGTCGGCCGCGATCCCGGTTTCCACCGGCAGCAGCACCGGCGCACCTTCCATCGCGATCGGCCAGCCATGGCGCAACGCATCCACCGCCCGAGCGACCCGCCGCGATGGAGAAGGCACCTTTGAATTCAGAACGCGAACTCCGTCACCAATGGAATATGGTCGGACGGTTTTTCCCACCCCCTGCAATCTTCGTACACATCGTGCCGGACCGCCTTCGCCGCCAGAGCGGGGCTGGCCCACATATGGTCGAGCCGCCGCCCGCGATCGCCGGTCCGGAAATCTTTCGCGCGATAGCTCCACCAGCTGTAATAGCGTTCCGGATCGCGGATGAACTGCCGGCCCATATCGACCCAGTCATGCGCAGCGCGGAATTTGTCCAGCGTGTCGACCTCCAGTGGCGTGTGGCTGACGACCTTCAGCAATTGCTTGTGGCTCCACACGTCGCTTTCTAGCGGAGCGATGTTGAAATCGCCCACGATCACGGTCGGGCGATCGATACGGGTGGCCCAATCGGTCATGCGCGCCAGGAAATCGAGCTTCTGGGCGAATTTGGGGTTCACGTCGCGATCGGGCACATCGCCGCCGGCAGGGACGTAGACATTCTCGATCGCCATATCGTGATCGACCAGTTCCACGCCGACATGCCGCGCTTCGCCATTGGCCTGCCAGTCATGGCGACTGATGTCGCGTATCGGTAGACGGCTGACCGTGGCGACGCCGTGATAACCTTTCTGCCCATGCACCGCATGATGGGTGTAACCCAAGGCGTCGAACGCGTCGAAAGGGAAGCTGTCCTCGACCGTCTTGATTTCCTGCAGACACAGCACGTCCGGCGCATGTTCGTTCAGGAAGCGCGCGACGATCGGCATGCGCAGGCGGACGGAATTGATATTCCAGGAAGCAACGGAAACCATGACCGCAGCGGATACGGGCATGGCAGGCGGCTGTCCACAGATGCAGAACACGAAAAACCCCCGTGTCGGGGGCATTGACACGAGGGTTCCTGTTAGCGTTCGTCACGCTGGTGCAAAGCGGCTTCTGATAAAGGCTGAGGCAACAGGGGGGTAACCCGCCTTCGACCGCTTTACAGTTGTATTTTTACGCCCCGCCGGCTGTCTGCCTTATGAACGATGCACCCCGTTGGTCGGACGCCGACACCCGTTGGTCGGCCATCCGTTCAACGTGGACGACGAGACGATCGGCGCGGATCGCGATAGGTGAAGCTCTTGTCCGACACGGCCATCCCGTATTTGTGATTCTTCAGCCGCACGGTGGTGCGATGGTTCTGCGAATCGAGAGCGACCCAGTTGGTCAGCTCCCACCCGCCGGGCGCACCGGCATCGCGCAGGAAGATGAGCGTGATGACGCCGAATTCGGGGCGGCTGGGATCGCGCACTTCGACGGTGAGGACATTCTTGTTACCGCTGTCGATGACCTTACCGTATTTCGCAATGTCGCGCCCGGGATCGAGCAGCGCGCCCAGCGGCGAATTGCGGATCGGCCAGCGTTGGACCTGATTGACCTCGTAATCGATCAGGGTCAGCGATTTGCCGTTGGACACTACCAGCAACGGCACGCCGTCCTGATACTGGAACCGGATCTTACCCGGGTTCTTCAGCGTCATGGTGCCGGACACGGTCTGGCCCTGCCGATCGGTCTGCGCGAAGCTGGCGCGCATGGTCGAGATACCGCGTAGCGCCGAGGCTGCACGGTCGAGCTGCGATTGCTGCGCCGCCACGGGAGCGGAGGGCGCAATCACCGCTACAGGGGCAGCGATGGCCAACGCCGCCAGAATACCAAGCGCCGGTTTGGATATGTTTTTCAAGATCGTCATGCTCGCATCCTTGGTCGGGGAGCATTGAACCGTCGGTGAACCCACACGGTTCCCGCCGTTCATTTTACTTGATCTTGGCTTCCTTGAACTCGACATGCTTGCGCACGACGGGATCGTATTTGCGGAAGGTCATCTTTTCGGTGATGTTCCGCGGGTTCTTCGTGGTGGTGTAGAAGAAACCCGTATCGGCGGTCGAAACGAGCTTGATCTTGATGGTTGCTGGCTTCGCCATCGTGGTGTCCTAAAAATTATGGGGTGGCCGCAGGGCCGGTATAGTCATCGGGCGTCAGACGCATCGTGAATCATGCCGCCGTGCAAGCGGTGCGCAATGGCGATGGGGGGGCGCAAAGTCAAGCGGGAAGCGCCAGGGAACGTCGCCGCGATTACCAGCTGACCTTGCCGCGATTGGCCTTGACCGCGCCGCGGTTCTTCTTCGCCTTGATCCGCTTTTCCTTGCCCACGCGGTTGAGGCGGCTCTTCTTGCGTTTTTTCGGCGCGGTTTCCGCCTTGTCGAGCAGTTGGGTCAACCGCGTCCGCGCATCGTCGCGATTGGCATCCTGCGTGCGGTAATTGCGCGCAGTGATGATGATCTCGCCCTTCTGCGTCATCCGGCTGCCGGCGAGCGATTTCAGGCGGTTGAACACCGGCGGGCTGAGTTTCAATGCGAAGACATCGACGCGCAGCTGCACCGCGGTCGCCACTTTGTTGACGTTCTGGCCACCGGGGCCGGAATTGGTGATGAAGCTTTCGTCTGCAAGTCCGATGGCGCGGCTGGCGAGGTCGCCGGCGGGTTCATTCATCGCGGAAACCCAGTACCGTAAACTCCGGCGGCAGCGGGGCAGATGCCTCGATCGTGGGTTTTCCGTCGCGCGGGATCGCGATGTTGGCCGCGTGGAGCATGGTGCGCCGTGCCGTGGATACCTGCTCCTTGGGGCTATAGACCGGATCGCCCAGCAACGGCACGCCGAGGCCCGACGCGGCATGCACGCGAATCTGATGCGTACGGCCGGTCTCGGGGCGAAATTCGACCAGTGTAAGTCCGTCCACCACCATCAGCCGCCGCCAATGGGTGACGCTGGGCTTGCCATCGGGATCGGGCACCATGCGCCAGCCCGCTTCCGCACTGCTGATTTTTGCGAGCGGCAGATCGATGACGCCTTCCCGGTCCGCAATCCCTCCCGCCAGAATGCCGAGATAGCGTTTGGTCACCTGCCGATCCTCGAACGCGCGGCTGAACCGTTTCAGCGCCTTGGGGTTGCGGGCCAGCAGCAGGCAGCCCGACGTATCGGTGTCGATCCGATGCACCGCGACCGGCGGGCGGTGGAAGCGCAGTTTCAGTTCGTCGTACAGATCGGTCAGCGCCGGCCCGCCCCGGCGCGGCGTTTCGATCGGCAGACCGCCGGGCTTGTCGATCACCAGCGCTTCGCCGTCTTCGTACAGGATCGGGATGGTCGTCATGGATGCTGTCCTGTCGTCAGGCGCGCCGGTATCAAGCCGTGCACCGCATTGCCCAGATAGAAACCGTCGGCCAGATCCGCCAGCGTCAGTTCCGCCTCCACCGCCCGCCCGCCATCGAGCAGCGATTGCCGCAACACGCCCGGCAGCAGGCCAAGCGTCGCGGGTGGGGTTGACAACACGCCGCCGCGTTCCACAAAAATGCTGTTCCAACAGCCTTCGGTCACCAAGCCGTCGTCGCGCACGAACAGCGCCTCCTGCGCGCCTGCTTGCGTGGCGACCTGCCGCCCCGCTTCGTAGAAGCCGCGATCGGTGGTCTTATGCCGCAACCGCCAGTCGCCGGCATCCACCGGCAGGGGCAGGGCAATGCAATCCATCGGTTGCGTGCCGACAGCCGTCAGATCGCTTGCCTCCAACGCAATCGCCCCGCCGCGCGCGCATAGCAGTCGGATTTTCGACAGGCGCTCCAGTGCGAAGCACACGGCATGGATCTGGTTGCGGGCCGCGTGCTGGTCGAACGCGAATCCCAGTTCGAACGCGCTCGCCTTCATCCGGTTAAGATGCAATTTGAAGAGCGCGATGCCCGTATCGGGATCGAAACGCATCGTCTCGATCAGATCGAACCGTGCGGCGGTAAGATCGTGCGACGATGCGCGGGCGAACCCGCCCTTCACGATGGCCTCGCGCCATTCGGTCGTCGCATCGCTGTCGGCGACGATGGCGGAGCCGACGCCCAGAACCGCCGTGCCCTGCCCGTTCTCGATCGGTGTCAGGCGCAGCGTGCGGATGGCGACGTTGAAGGCCGCATCGCCGGTCGGCCCGATCCGCCCGATCGCCCCGCAATAGGGGCCGCGCGCATCGCGTTCCACTGCGCCGATCAATTCCATCGCGCGGATCTTGGGCGCACCGGTGATCGATCCACAGGGGAACAGCGCGCGAATCAGGTCGGCCGCGCCATCTTCGGGTGCCAAAGTGGCATGTATGGTGGTGACCATCTGGTGCAGGGTCGGGTAGGTTTCGACAGCAAATGGCGCCTCTACCCGCACGCTGCCCGGAATGGCGATGCGCGACAGATCGTTGCGCATCAGATCGACGATCATAAGGTTTTCCGCCTTGTCCTTCGGCGAATGCGCCAGTTCGTCCTTCAACGCGGCATCCTGCGCCGGTGTCTGCCCGCGTGGCCGGGTGCCTTTCATCGGGCAGGCGCGCGCTTCGCCGTCCTCAAGCGACACGAACAGTTCGGGCGAAAGGCTGCACAGCCAGTGCGACCCATCGAACAGCAGCGCGCCGTGCCCCGCCTTCGCCGCGCCGCGCAACTGGCGATACAGCGCGACCGGATCGCCGCGATAGGAGCCGGCAAGCGGAAAGGTCAGATTGGCTTGATAGATGTCGCCCGCGCGGATGGCGTCCTGCAACTGGCCGAATGCGTCCATGTAGGCACCGGGTGAGATTTGCGGATCGAGCGGACCGATGCTGGCGGTGCCTTCGCCATGTTCGGCCAGCCAACCATCGACCGCATCGCCGCGCATGATCGTCGCGTCTTCGAACAGGCCGAGCCAGACCAGTGGCCCGTGCGCCCCGGTGCGCACGTCGGCGAGGGTTTGCAATTTCGGCTCCAGCGCCAGCCCCGCCTCGTACGCGATCACCCCCGCCAGATGCCCTCCGCTTTCGCGCCGCGCGGCGTCGGCTTCGCTCAGAACATTCTCGACCTCACTCGCTCGATAGGCCACGAAAATGCGCGACGGGTTCGCGAACAGATGGGCGTCGTGGCTTCCATCACGTGCATCGTCGAGCAGGACAAAAGGGTGCCGGTCAGCCATCGCCCGCCCGCCTTAGTCTCTTAACCGCGCAAGTCGAGTTCCCTTGACCCCGACCTGAACCCTGCGGCACGGCCTAGGCAATCGAGCAAAAGGGGCACGGCAGATGAACGCGATCTATCTGGGGCAGGCGGATAATGGCGAGGCGCAGTCGCTCGATCTGTCGCGCGCCAATCGCCACGGGCTGATCGCGGGGGCGACCGGCACCGGCAAGACGGTGACGTTGCAGGGCATGGCCGAAAGCTTTTCCGCCGCCGGGGTCCCGGTGTTCATGGCCGATGTAAAGGGCGATCTGTCGGGCGTCGCCATGCCTGGATCGCCGGCCTTCAAACATGCCGCCAAGCTGGAAGAACGCGCGGTGCAGCTAGGCATGGACGACTATGCCTATTCCGACAATCCGGCGGTGTTCTGGGACCTGTACGGCGAACAGGGCCACCCCATCCGCACTACGATCAGCGAGATGGGGCCGCTGCTGCTCGCCCGCCTGCTCGATCTCAACGACACGCAGGAAGGGGTGCTGCAGATCGTCTTTCGCCATGCGGACGACAACGGCCTGCTGCTGCTGAATTTCGCCGATCTGCAGGCGATTTTGGGTTGGGCCAACGAAAACGCGAAGGAACTGTCGGGCAAATATGGCAATGTCAGCCGCCAGAGTGTCGGCGCGATCCAGCGGCAATTGTTGAGTTTCGAAAGCCAGGGTGCGGACCGGTTCTTCGGCGAACCGGCGTTGGAGATCGACGATTTCCTGGCCGTCGACGATCAGGGGCGCGGCATTATCAACGTGCTGGCCGCCGACCGCCTGATGCGCAGCCCCAAACTCTATGCGACCTTCCTGCTGTGGCTGCTCGCCGAACTGTTCGAAACCCTGCCGGAAGTGGGCGACCCCGAAAAGCCCAAGCTCGTTTTCTTCTTCGACGAGGCGCATCTCTTGTTCGACGATGCGCCCGACGCGCTGGAGGACACGATCGAACAGGTCGTGCGGCTGATCCGGTCGAAAGGCGTGGGGGTGTTCTTCGTAACGCAAAACCCGATCGACATTCCCGAACGCATCGCCGGGCAACTGGGCAATCGCGTGCAGCACGCCCTGCGCGCCTTCACCCCCCGCGACAAGAAGGCGATCCGCGCGGCGGCGGACACGTTCCGCATCAATCCCGATCTGGATGTGGAGGAAGCGATCACGCAATTGCGTGTGGGCGAGGCGCTGGTCAGCACGCTGATGGAAGATGGCGCGCCATCCGTGGTGCAGCGCACGCTGATCAAACCGCCGCGCTCGCGATTAGGGCCGGTGAATGCGAAGGAACGCGCGATCATCCAGTCGGTCAGCCCGTTCGAGGGCAAATATGACGAGGAGGTGGACCGGGAAAGCGCCCAGGAAATGCTGCTCGCCAAAGCGGAAGATGCTGCCGCGACAGCCGAGGAAGTCGAAGCTGCCAGCACGGAAGACGTCGCCAAACGCCCGCGCAAGACGAAGAGCATCTGGGAAAAGGCCATGGGCCGCGGCACGAAGGTCGCGTCTGGGTCCATGGCCGGAATGGCCGCCCGCCGTATGCTGGGCAAGAAATCGCGCGCCAATCCGGTCCGCAGCGGCGTTACTTCCGCCGCCGGGTCCATCGCCAGCGATCTGGCCGGGCCGGTGGCGGGGCGCTTCGTGCGGAACCTGATCGGCGGGTTGATGCGCTAGAAATCGCTTATCCGCGGTTGCGGTCGGCGCGTCGTTCGCGGCGTTCCTCGCGCATCGCGGCGCGTTCGTCGCGGGTAATCACGCCGTCGTCATTTGCGTCGATCCGTTCGAACCGGGCGAGGGTGAAGGCATCATATTCGTTGCGGCTTATCGTGCGATCGCCATTGCCATCGGCCCCACGGAGCATTCGTGCCATGCGGTTCCCGCCCCTGCGGCCGTCGGCGCGATTGCCGCGTCGTTCCATCCGTGCCTGACGCCTTTCGCTACGCGGTTCGCGCCGGTCGGTGCGCGCTTCGCGAAGGGCTTCCATTTCGGCAAAAGTCACCGCGCCGTCACCATCGGCGTCCATCCGGGCGAAGCGCGCCTTGCGCCGTTCGAGGCGGTCGGCACTATCGATCACCCCATCATCATTGGCATCCATCCGTTCGAAACGGTCGCCCGCTCGCGCCTGATGCTCCGCAACCGATACGCGCCCGTCGCCATCGGCATCCGCAGGCGCGGCCAAGGCCAGCGAGCCGCCGGTTAGCGACAGGGCGGTGGCGGCGATGATGAATGGTTTGAAGGACATGAGCGATACTCCGATCGTTGATTGACGGAGCGGGCTTTGCAATTTCAAGCTCGCTCCCTTGCAGACGGTCGGGATGCCGGTCGCCGAATGAACCGGAAATGATCGCGAAGGGCGGTCCGGGTTCAGATAACCGTCAGATCGGCTGGCATGCATCCTCCAGCCATTCCAGCACTTCGCCTTCCAGCTGCGGGGCAAGCAGGTCGCGCGTATGTGCATGATAGTCGTTCCACCACTGCCGTTCCGTTTCGGTGAGCAGCGACTGGTCCAGCATGTCGCGCGCCAGGGGTGCCCAGGTGAGGTTCTCGAACCCGAAATAGGTGCCTTCCTGCCCGTCGATCGTTCGTTCTTCCACCAGCACCAGATTTTCGATCCGAATGCCGAAGGCGCCGTCCTTGTAATAGCCGGGTTCGTTGGACAGAATCATGCCGGCCATCAATTCCTGATCGGTGCCGGCTTGCCCGCCCGACGGCTTAGCGATCCGCTGTGGGCCTTCATGCACCGCGAGGAAGCTGCCGACGCCGTGGCCGGTGCCGTGCGCGTAATCGACGCCCGCTTCCCATAGGTATTGCCGGGCGAATGCGTCCAACTGGCTGCCCGCCGTGCCGGCCGGAAACACCGCGCGCGCGATCTGAATGTGGCCTTTCAACACGCGGGTGTAGCGGTCGCGCACTTCGGCAGTCGGTTCCGCCTTGTCGCCCGGCCCGGCGATCCAGACGGTGCGGGTGATGTCGGTCGTGCCGTCGACATATTGGCCGCCGCTGTCGCACAGAAACACGCTGCCCGGTTCGATAGCCATGTTGCTGTCGTCGTCCACGCGGTAATGGCACAGCGCGCCATGCGGGCCGGTGGCGGAGATCGTGTCGAAGGACTGGTCCTTCAACACGCCGGTTTCGTCGCGAAATGCGCGCAGTTTGGCGGCGGCGGAAAGCTCGTCCTGCCCGCCTTTCGACGGTTCATGCGAAAGCCAATGCAGGAACTTCGCGATGGCCGCCCCGTCGCGCGCCTGTGCGTCGCGATGGCCCTGCTGTTCGGTCCTGTTCTTCACCGCCTTGGGCAAAATCGCCGGATCGCGCATCGACACCGCCGTGGCGCCGCCATCCTCCAGCGCGCTGTGGATCGCCGCCACGCCGTAAGCCGGATCGACGGTGACGCTCTGGCCCTTCATCCGGCCAAGGGCGGGTTCGAAATCCATGCGGTCGCGAATGGTTATGGCGTTGCCCAGATGCTGTTCCAGTTCCGGCGTAATTTTGTCGGGCGCGATGAACAGTTCGGCCGTGCCATCGGCATGGGCGATAAGGTAGGACAATGCGACCGGCGTGCGGTCCACATCCGCGCCGCGGATGTTCAGCATCCAAGCGATGGAATCCAGCGCCGAGATGACCGCCGCATCATAGCCTTCCTCATTCAGCCAATCCGCCACCACGCCGCGCTTTTCGGACGAGGATTGCCCCGCATACTGATCGGGATGAATGGTCGCCGGCGCATCGGAGGGGGCGGGGCGGTCCTGCCACACCGCGTCGATCGGATTGCCATCTACCGCGACCAGTTCCACGCCTTTGCGCGCCAGTTTCGCGGTGAGATCGTCCACGAAATCCTTCGTGTGCAACCATGGATCGAACCCTATCCGCGCGCCTTCGCCGGCATTCTGCGCCAGCCAGCGGGCATGGGTCGTTTCCAGCGTGGACTGGTATTCGAACAAATTGGCATCGACCTGCTCGCGCACCTGGATCGTGTAGCGGCCATCGACGAACATGGCCGCCTTGTGCCGCAGCACGATCGCGCTGCCCGCCGACCCGGCGAAGCCCGAGACCCATGCCAGACGCTGCGCATAGGAGCCGACATATTCGGACATGTGCTCATCCGAAATCGGCACGATGAACCCGTCCAGATCGCGGCGCTTCAATTCCTCGCGAAGGGCGGAAAGACGGGCTTCGTGGGTTTGCTGCAACATGGCACGTTTCCTGGTTTGGCTTTTGGGGCGGGGCGCGTAATGCACCCAACATAGATTTTTCCGCCCCGGGTTTCCAGCCCGCGCGGTTTCGGAAGGGAGCCCAGCCATGATTTCCACCCGCACCAGCCTGATCGCGCTGGCCACGGCGTTCGTCGCGGCCCCGCCGCTCATCGCGCCCGCCGCCGCGCAAGACACCCCATCATCGAAGGATATGTCCGTGACCGCCCCAACACCTGCCAAACTGCCCGCCCCGCCAAAAGCCGAAAAGCGGGACCATTCCTTCACCCATCACGGCATCACCATCGCCGATCCGTATCACTGGCTGCACGACCAATCCTATCCCGAGATCGATGACGCGGATGTGCTCGATTACGTGAAAGCCGAGAACGCGTGGTTCGAACAGGAAATGGCGGATCGCAAACCGCTGGTGGAAACGCTGTTCGAGGAATTGAAGGGCCGGATGAAGGAGGATGATGCTTCCGTCCCGCAAAAGGATGGCGATTATTATTACTGGACGGAGTTCGAAGAAGGGAAGGAGTACCGTCTGTGGTATCGCCGGCCCATCGACGGCCCGCAGACGGATGCGGCCAGGCAGCTGATGCTGGACGAGAACCAGCTGGCGGAGGGGAAGGAATATTTCCGCCTCGGTTCCATCTCCAAAAGCGATAATGGCCGGTTCCTGGCCTATTCCTACGACGACAATGGTTCGGAACGCTTCACCGCAAGGATCAAGAACCTCGATACCGGCGAATTGCTGGACGACGTGATCCCTGAAACCCTGTCCAGCCTGCTCTGGGTCGCGAACGATACGGCGCTGGTTTACGGCAAGGCGAACGAGAACTGGCGGGTCGACAATGCCCGGCTGCATGTGATCGGCACGCCCATCGATCAGGACGTCGAACTCTATCGCGAGGCGGATGAGGGGTTCCGCGTGGGTACCTCGAAATCGGCCCAGGACGACTGGCTGATGATCGAAACCGGCGACAACGAAACCAGCGAGATCCGGTTGGTACGCGCCGACAATCCGACGGGTGAGCAAATCATGATTCGCCCGCGCGAAAAGGGCGTGGAATACGACGCGGATGTGCGCGACGACCGCCTGTTCATCATGACCAACGACGATCATCTTAATTTCCGACTGGCGACAGCATCGGTGAGCGATCCGGCGAACTGGACCACGCTGATCGAAGGATCGGACGAATTCTACCTTACCGATTTCGGGCTTTACAAGGATTTCTACGTCACCGCCGGGCGCCTTTCGGGCCTCGATCAGGTACAGATACGCAGCTACGACGATGCGGCGCAGATCACGCCGGTTGTCTTTCCGGAAGCCAGCTATTCGGCAGGCGTTTCCAACAATCCGGAATATGAGGTGGACCGATTGCGCCTGTCGTACGAAAGTATGGTCACGCCTGACACGGTCTACGATTATCACCTCGCGGACGGGCGGCTGGAAACGCTGAAGACGCAGGAAATTCCCAGCGGCTACGACGCGGCTCTATACGAAACCATGCGGGAAACCGTGACCGCGCGCGACGGTACGCAAATTCCCGTCAGCGTGGTTCGGCGTAAGGGGACACAGGCCGGCGGTCCGCTGCATCTGTATGCCTATGGTGCTTATGGCTATGCCGTGCCGCCGGGCTTTTCCACGAGCCGATTGAGCCTGATCGATCGCGGCGTAAGCTACGCCATCGCCCATATTCGCGGCGGCGACGATCTGGGGCGCAACTGGTATCTGCAGGGGAAGTTGAACGAGCGGGTCAACACGTTCACCGATTTCGTCGACGTGGCGCGCGGGCTGGCGGCGAAGGGTTACACGAAGGAAGGCAGGATCAGCGCCAGCGGCGGCAGCGCGGGCGGCGAATTGATGGGCGTGATCGCCAACACCGATCCGCAACTGTGGTCCTCCATCGCCGCGCATGTGCCCTTCGTCGATGTGCTGAACACGATGCTGGACGACCGTCTGCCGCTGACGCCCGGCGAATGGCCCGAATGGGGCAACCCTCTGACAAGCAAGCAAGCCTTCGCCTACATCCTATCCTACTCCCCCTACGATCAGGTCATCGCGCAGGATTACCCGCCGATGCTGGTCACCGCCGGCCTGAACGACCCGCGCGTCACCTATTGGGAACCGGCCAAATGGGTCGCCAAGCTGCGCGATACCAAGACCGACGAGAACGAGCTGTTGCTCAAGACCAATATGGGCGCGGGCCATGGCGGCAAATCGGGGCGCTTCAGCTCGCTCTACGATACGGCGGAGGAATACGCCTTCATCCTGTCGCATCACGGGCTGGCGGAGTGAGCGCCGCATGACGGGCCGCTTCCGCCGCACCTTCACCGCCGCGCCCGAACATATCGATGCGATGGGTCATGTGAACAATGCGGTGTGGGTCGGCTGGGTCCAAGACATGGCCACCGCCCATTGGGAGGCGTTGGCAACCCCCGAGCAGCAGGACACGCTCGCCTGGATCGTCGTGCGGCACGAGATCGACTATCGCGGCAATATCGCGGTCGGCGAGAATGTGACCGGCGAAACCTATCTGCCCGTGCCGCCGCGCGGGGCGACATTCGAACGGCGCGTCGATTTCCGAGATGACGCCGGCGCGGTGATCGTGGCGGCCAACACTCGCTGGGCGATGATCGACCGGACGAGCGGGCGGTTGCTGCGTATTCGCCCGGCCGTCTACGAACCTTTCATGAAGGATACCGCATGACCGCATCCCCCATCTTCACGACCCTGACCCTGCCCAATGGCAGCACCGTGCCCAACCGCCTGTGCAAGGCCGCGATGGAGGAAAACCTCGCGCAGCAGCCGGGGCAATATCCCGGTGCGCGGCTGTTCGCCTTGTATGACGCATGGGCGAAGGGCGGGGTCGGCATGATCCTGACCGGCAATGTCATGGTCGATCCAAAATCGCTGACCGGGCCGGGCGGTGTGGTGCTGGAGGCGGGGACGGACATAGCGCCGTTCGAACGCTGGGCGCGGATCGGCAAGTCGCATGGCGGGCAGATGTGGATGCAGATCAACCACACGGGCCGCCAGATGTACAAGAATCTGGGCGAAGAGGCGGTCGCGCCATCGGCCAAGACGCTCGACCTCGGCAAGCTGTCGTCGCTTTTTGCTGAACCGCGCGCGCTGACCGAACCGGAAATCGAGGCGATCATCCAGCGGTTCGTCGACACCGCACTGCAAGCCGAACGCGCCGGGTTCGACGGGGTGCAGGTGCATTCCGCGCATGGCTACCTCTCCAGCCAGTTCCTCTCCCCGCTGACCAACCGGCGGACCGACCGCTGGGGCGGCAGTCTGGAGAACCGGGCGCGGTTCCTGTTGTCCATCGTCGAACGCGTTCGGGCGGCAGTCGCACCATCCTTCGGCGTGGCGGTGAAGCTCAATTCCGCCGATTTCCAGAGGGGCGGCTTCGCGTTCGAGGATGCGCGGCAAGTGGTCGAATGGCTGGGCGATCATGCGGTCGACTATGTCGAACTGTCGGGCGGTTCCTACGAAAGCCCGGCGATGGCCGGTTCCCCTGCGGAAACCTCGTCCGAGAAACGCGAGACATACTTTATCGATTTCGCGCAGGACATCGCCAAGGTGGCGTCCATGCCGATCATGGTGACGGGCGGCATTACCAAGCGCGCCACCGCCGAGGAAGCGTTGGCGACCGACAGTGCCGGTTTCGGCGTGGCGATGCTCGGCGTGGCGCGGGCCATGGCGTTCAATCCGAACCTGCCCAACGACTGGCAGGCGGGGCGGGCGACGGACATGACGCTGCCCTCGCCCGACTGGTCGAACCAGACCTTCAAAAGCCTCGCCGCGATGGCCACCACCAAGGCGCAGATGGAGCGTATGGCTGCGGGTAAACCGGTGCAGCCGGATGTGTCGCCTGTCCGCGCAATGCTGGCCGATCAATGGCGTACCGCGCGCCGTGCCAGGCGCTATCGCAAATGGCGAGCTGCCTAGGCCGCGATCGCGTCGGCCACCGAAACATAGTCGTAGCCCAGCTCGTCCGCGACCGCTTTGTACGTCACCTGGCCCGCATGGATGTTGAGCCCTTCCGCCAAATGCGGATCGCGGGTCAGCGCCGCCTTCCACCCGTCGCGCGCGATGCGCAGCGCATGGGGCAGGGTCACGTTGTTGAGCGCATAGGTGCTGGTCCGCGCCACCGCGCCGGGCATGTTGGCGACGCAATAATGGACTACGCCGTCGACCATGTAAGTGGGGTCGGCATGGGTGGTCGCTTTCGAGGTTTCGAAACAGCCACCCTGGTCGATCGCCACATCGACCAGCACCGCGCCGGGTTTCATTTCGGACAGCATCGCCCGGCTGATCAGCTTGGGCGCGGCGGCGCCGGGGATCAGCACGGCACCGATGACCAGATCGGCCTGCCGCACGGCGTCTTCCAGATTGGTCTTGTTGGAAAAACGGGTGCTGGCGCGCGCTTCGAAGAACGTGCCCAGTTTTTCCAGCACTTCGGGATCGCGGTCCAATATCTCGACATCGCCGCCCAGTCCGACCGCCATCTGCGCCGCGTTGAAGCCGACCACGCCGCCGCCGATCACTACGACCTTGCCCGGCAGCACCCCGGGCACACCGCCCAGCAGGACGCCGCGACCGCCATGTTCCTTCTGCAAAGCATTCGCGCCTGCCTGAATGCTCATGCGCCCCGCGACCTGGCTCATGGGTTTCAGCAGCGGCAGCGTCCCATGGGGGCTGGTCACGGTTTCATAGGCGATCGCCGTCACACCCGATTGCACCAATTCGCGCGTCTGTTCGGGATCAGGGGCCAGATGCAGATAGGTATAGAGGATCTGACCGCGACGTAGCTTGGCCCGTTCTTCCGCCTGCGGTTCCTTCACCTTTACGACCATCTCGCATTCGGCGAAGATCGTATCGGGGCCATGCACGATCTGCGCCCCGGCATCGTCATATTCGGCATCGGTCGCACCGATGCCCATGCCCGCACCGCTTTCGATCCAGACCTCGTTCCCGTGTTCGATCAGTTCACGCGCGCTTTCGGGGGTCAAGCCCACGCGGTATTCATGGTTCTTGATCTCTTTCGGGCAACCGATGCGCATGGAAACATTCTCCTTGGGGGAAGGCGGCAGTGGTACTCAAATGCCGGTTGCAAGTGAAACGAAATTCGCGCGGTTCGTCAAACTGTAACAAAACAGTCCAATAGGCGTCACAAATCATCGCAGCATCAGAAAGTCCCTCGTGACTGACCGTCTTCGTCTCGCCTGTCTATGCGTTCCCATTCTGGCCCTGCAGACGACGCAATCCTTCGCTGCGGACGATACCGGTCGGCAACCGAAGGACGACGATAGCGCGGTCGATATCGCCGCCGCCAAACGCGCCGACACGCCATCGCAGCGGAGCGGCTGGACGTTCAAGCCGCGGGGGCGGATCAACATCGATGCGGGCTTCGTCGATGCGCCGGACGATGTCGGCGCGCAAGACGGTCTGGGGTTCGAGATTCGCCGCGCACGACTGGGCGCATCGGGCGATATTCCCGGCGGCTTCGGTTACAAGGCGGAACTGGAATTCGCCGGCGGGGATACGATCCTGACCGATGCGATCCTGACTTACGACATCGGCGCGCTCACCCTGACGGCGGGCCAGCACAACAATTTCCAGTCGCTGACGGAGCTTACCAGCAGCCTGTATTCCTCCTTCATCGAACGCGCGGCCTTCACCGATGCATTCGGGTTCATCCGGCGGGTCGGGCTGTCGGCGGAATATCAGGCCGATGCGCTGTTGTTGCAGGGGGGCGTGTTCAAGGCGAATATCGAGGATTTCCCGTCCGACGATTGGAGTGTGGATGGGCGGATCGTCTATGCGCCGAAGATGGGCGGCACGCAGTTTCATCTGGGATCGAGCGTGCATTACCGCGAACTCAACCCCGACAGTCTGGGCGACGAGACGGTTCGCTATCGCCAGCGGCCACTGGTGCATTTCACCGATACGCGGTTCATCAATACGGATCGGATCGCGGCGGACAGCGAATTCGGGCTGGGGTTGGAAGCGGCGGTGATCGCGGGGCCATTGCATGTGTCGGCGGAAGTGTTTCGGCAGGCGGTCGGGCGGGGCGGCGCCGTCACGGCGGGCGACCCGACATTCTTCGGCGGCTTTGTGGAAGCGGGATATTTTCTCACGAAAGGCGACAGTCGCGGGTACAAGAACGGCAAGTTCGATCGGGTGACGCCCAAACACCCGATCGGCGCGAATGGCGGGGGCGGCGGCGCGGTGCAGGTCAATGCGCGTTATGACTATCTCGACCTCAACGATGCAGGCGTGGTTGGCGGCAAGCAAAACAGCTACCAACTTTCCATCATCTGGGCCACGACCGATCGCACGCGGCTGATGCTGAATTACGCGAGGCTCGATTACGACGATGCGGTATTCCCGCGCGCCGATGGATCGACATCCTACGGCGTCGATGCGGTCGGGATGCGGGCGCAGATGGATTTTTGAAGAACGCCGCCCCGAACAACTACCCCGATTTTTGACCTGTCACGATCCCGTCACACAATGGTCATAAGCGCGACGGCAGACCGTTCCATCAAGGACATTACCCATGCGTATCATTCATTCCTTCGCCCTGATCGCCGCTTCGGCCCTCGCGCTGACGGGATGCGGCGAACAGGCCACTGAATCGGTGCATGTCGTGGGTTCCTCCACCGTATTTCCCTTTGCCAAACGCGTGTCCGAACTTGCGGGGCAAGACAATCCGGGCCTCGCCGCGCCGCTCATCGAATCGACCGGCAGCGGCAGCGGGTTCAATTTGTTCTGCGCCGGCGTTGGTTCCTCGCACCCGGATGTGACCAATGCATCGCGCCGCATCAAGGCGTCCGAATTGCAGAAATGCATGGATAATGGCGTGACCGAAGTGGTCGAGATTCAGGTCGGGCTGGACGGGATCGCCTTCGCGTCCGCGCAGGGCGGGATCATGATGAACCTGACGCCGAAGATCGTGTATGAGGCACTGGCGGCGAACCCCTATGGCGGCGAACAGACCAACGAGACATGGTCCGATGTCGACCCCTCGCTGCCGAACGAACCGATCCTGGTCTATGGCCCGCCGGCCACGTCGGGCACGCGCGATGCGCTGAAAGAACTGGTGCTGGAAGCGGGCTGCACCACCGACCCGCGCATGGAGGCGCTGAAGAACAGTGACGAGGACAAATTCGCGCAGGTCTGCACCGAAGTGCGCAGCGACGGCAAATATGTCGATCAGGGCGAACAGGACAATCTGATCGTGCAGAAGATTTCCAACAGCCCCAAATCGATCGGCGTCTTCGGCTATTCCTATCTCGAGGAAAACGCCGGCAAGGTGCAGGGCCTGCCGATGAACGGGTCCGACCCGACTTACGAGAACATTTCCACCTTCGCCTATCCCGGCGCACGGCCGCTTTACATGTATGTGAAGAAACAGCACCTCGATGCCATTCCGGGCTTGCGCGAATATGTCGCGGCCTGGCCGAAAGTCTGGGACAAGGGTGGCGCGTTGACCAGCCTGGGTCTGGTCGCCTCGCCCGACGATGTGCGTGCGGCCAACGCCAAGATCGCGAACGAGTTCACCACGCTGACGATGGCCGATTTGAAGTAAGACTGGCTAGAGCCGGCGCTGCCCAACGGAATGCCCTATTTACTGGCGGCGTCGGCGAATTTCTCCACCCGGTCGCTGGCGCCCGATACGATGATCAGATCGCCTTCGTGCACCATCGTATCGGCTTCGGCATAGACGAAATCTTCGTTAAGGCGCTTCACGCCGACCACGGTCACATGATGTTTCGTGCGGATGCCGCTTTCGCCCAGTGTCATATCGGCATAGCGGAGCGGCAGGCGGAATTTCGCGATCGCGAAATCGTCGTCGAATTCGATGAAGTCGATCATCTTGCCCGACAGGATATGCGCCACGCGCTCGCCCATGCGCGCTTCTGGATAGACGATGTTGGTCGCGCCGGTGCGTTCCAGGATGCGCCCGTGATTGGCGTTGACCGCCTTTGCCCAGATCTCGGGCACGCCGATATCGGATAGCGCCAGCACCGTCAGCACGCTCGCTTCGATATCGTTGCCGATGCCGACCACCGCGGCGTCGAAATCCTCCGCATCCAGGCGTTGTAGCGTGCGGATGTCGGTGGTGTCCGCTTCCACCACCTGCGTCAGCGATCCGGCGAAGGATTGGACGATGTCGCTGTCCATATCCACGCCCAGCACCTCGTGCCCCATATTGAACAGCGAATTGGCGACCGCGCCGCCGAAGCGGCCCAGACCGATGACCATGATGGGTTTCTTGCTAGCCGACAATCGGGTTCTCCTCAGGATATCGGAACGGTTTGCGCCCCGCACCCAGGGCAAGCGCGGTGGCGGCGGTAATGGTTCCCACGCGCCCGACATACATCAGTACGACGAGCACGATGTGCGCCGGGTCGGGCAGATCGGCAGTGATCCCTGTGCTGAGACCGACCGTGGCGAAGGCGGATATCGTTTCGAACAACACGCGATGCATGGGAATGTCGGTCATCGCCATGATGATCAGCGTGCCGATGGCGATCATCGCGATGGCGAGGAAGGCGACGGTTACCGCCTGGCGCTCCATCCCGTGGCCGAAGCGGCGCCCGAACATCGACGGGTCCTGATGCCCGCGAATGTCGGACCACACGATCGCCAGCAGCAGGGCGAAGGTGGTGATCTTAACCCCGCCTGCCGTGCCCGCGCTGCCCCCGCCGATGAACATAAGCAGATAGTTCGTCGTCAGCGATATGTCGGTGAACATGCCGACATCCAGGCTGTTGAAACCCGCGGTGCGCGGCATGACCGAATGGAACGCCGCGTTCAGCATCTTGCCGCTCACGCCCATCGGGCCCAGCGTTTTCGCATTGCTCCATTCCGCCAGCAGGATCGCGACGAAGCCGACCGCCAGCAGGATGACCGTGCCCGCCACCGTGATCTTGGAATGCAGCGTCCAGCGGCGCGGGGAGAAGGGCAGGGCACGCAATTCCTGCATCACCGGAAAACCCAGCGCGGTAATGACGACCGCGACCATGATCGGCAACAATATGACGGCGTCCATCTGGAACCCCATCACACTGTCGGAGAAACTGGAAAAACCCGCATTGTTGAACGCGCTTATGGAATGGAACACGCCATGCCACACGGCCTCGCCCCATGAAAAATCATAGGACAGGCGGAACCGCAGCGCCAAGATGACCGCCACGGCCGCCTCCACCACCACCGTGATCGCCAGCACCAGTTTGAGCACCGACGCGCCGTTTCCGATGTCAAGCCGGCTGCGTTCGACTTTCGTCGCCATCTTGGTCGACAGGCTGACCCCGCGCCCCGCCGCCAGTCCCAGCAGGGTCGCGGCGGTCATGATGCCGAACCCACCGATCTGAAACAAAGCGAGGATGATGATTTTGCCGAACGGCGACCAGTATGTGGCGGTGTCCTCCACGATCAGACCGGTAACGGCGACGGCGGATGTCGATGTGAACAGGGCGGTGACGAAATCGGCGGGCACGCTGGTCTCGGTTGCAACGGGCAGCATCAACAGGATGGTGCCGATCGCGATCGCCGCCAGAAAGAGCAGCGGGATCAGCCGCACCGGATTGGCTTTGCGTTGCATCGCGCGCCATTATACCCGCCGATTTAACTGTGCCATACACAAAACGGATTGGGCACGCCGCGTCGCAGTAGGCTTTAACCTTCTGCCCGATCCGCCGTATCGCCCCCTCCCGGACCACGCGGCATCGGAACTTGGTCAGCCGTCGCTCCCGTATCATGCCGACCATCGGATAGCGCCATGAACGGGCAAGCGGTCTGGTTCAGTCCCCAGGCCGACCACCGGCGATGGCGAACCCTGGAACCGCATCGGTTTCGCGGTGACCGGCGTGATACATGTCGAGATAGATCTGGCGTTCACCCGGCCCTGCCCCGGCGCAATCGACGCGGTAGAGATCCGCGATGTTTACATAGGGCGATAGGCCGGCGGAACCCGACCGATCGAAGGACGGCGCACGCAAATCCGCGCAGCGCAGGCGCGACAGATAGGCGCGCTGACCGACCGGCCCTTGTGTGCGGACGGGGTTGCGCGCGCTGCCCAGGGGAGGTTCCTGTGCCGCCACGATCGCCCGATCCAGCGCAGCCCCTTCCATGTTCGACGGGACCACTCGCGCAACCCGCCGCGAAAAGCGCGCAAGGAAGGGCGACCCATTTCAAACCCCCTGCCGCAGGAGACGGCGAAGGATATTGCTACAGCGGATTGCCGTCCTGGTCGCGGAAAATTTCGCGTCGGCCGACATGGTTGGCGGGGCCGACCAGCCCTTCGCCCTCCATCCGCTCGATCCATTTGGCGGCGGTGTTGTAGCCGACGCCCATCTGGCGTTGCAGCCAGCTTCCGCTCGCCTTCTGGTTCTCGATCACGACCTGGCAGGCGGCGCGATATTTGCGTTCGTCGGGGTCGTCGCTGGCGGTCAGTTCGTCTTCGAAATTGAGGCCGCCACCATCTTCGGGTTCTTCCGTTACCGCATCCACGTAATCGGGTTTGCCCTGCGCGCGCCAGTGATCGGCGACGACTTCCACTTCCTCGTCCGAGACGAAGGGGCCGTGCACGCGCACCGTCGCGCCGCTATTGGGTTTGTAAAGCATGTCGCCTTTGCCGAGCAGCTGCTCGCTGCCCTGTTCGCCCAAAATGGTGCGGCTATCGATCCGGCTGGTAACCTTGAAGCTGATGCGGGTCGGCAGGTTCGCCTTGATGACGCCCGTGATGACATCGACCGAGGGGCGCTGGGTGGCCATGATGAGATGGATGCCCGCCGCCCGCGATTTCTGACTCAACCGCTGAATCAGCACCTCGATTTCCTTGCCGACGGTGACCATCAGATCGGCCAGTTCGTCTACGATCAGCACGATTTGCGGCAATGGTTCGTAATCGAGCTGTTCTTCCTCGTACAGCTCCTCCCCCGTTTCGGGATCGAAGCCGGTCTGCACCCGCCGGCCCAACGGCTTGCCCTTGGCGATCGCGGCACTGACTTTCTCGTTAAAACCGGCAATGTTGCGCGATGATACGCTCGACATCATGCGATAGCGGCGCTCCATCTCCTCGACCGCCCATTTCAGAGCGCGCACCGATTTATGCGGTTCGGTGACCACGGGCGACAACAAGTGCGGGATATCGTCGTATGTCTTCAGCTCCAGCACCTTGGGATCGATCAGGATCAGGCGGCATTCGGCGGGCGTGAAACGATAGAGCAGGCTGAGGAGGATGCAGTTGAGCCCCACCGACTTGCCCGATCCGGTCGTCCCCGCGACCAGAAGATGCGGCATGGCGGCGAGATCGGCGACGATCGGCAGGCCGGCGATATCTTTGCCCAGAATAATCGGCAGCGCGCCCTTCGCATCGGCGAATTCCTCGCACGCGGCGAGTTCTTTCAGCACGACCATCTGGCGGTCGGCATTGGGCAGTTCGATGCCCATGACCGTCTTGCCCGGAATGGGCGAAACCCGTGCGCTGACGGCCGACATATTGCGCGCGATATCCTCCGCCAGGCCGACGACCCGCGCGGACTTGATGCCGGGCGCGGGCTCCAATTCGTACATCGTCACCACCGGCCCGGTGCGCACCGCGGTAATTTCGCCTTTCACGTTGAAATCGTCGAGCACGGTTTCCAGAAGCCGGGCGTTGCGTTCCAGCGCCAGCTTGTCGAGCTTGGGCGCGGTGTTTACCGGCGGTTCGGCCAACAGGTCGAGGCTGGGCAGTTCGTAATCGGCGAACATGTCGCGCTGCTTCGCCTTGGCCAGTGGTGCCTTTTTGGGGGGCTGGCTGGGATCGGTGATCATCGGCGTGCGGCGCGGTGGGGCGGATGTCTCGGACGCGTCGGTATCGTCTGCGTCGTTTGCCGGATCACCCTGCGCGGGAGCGGGCCGGTTCTTCGCCTTACGCGACGGGGGGGGTGCGTCATCCTCCCCGAAAGAGGGTTTGGCTCGTTTCAGAAAGGCGGGCAGGGTGAGCAGTTGCGCCCAATCGAGCGCGAACACCCGCGTGACCAGAAACGCGCCGCCCGCCAGGCAAACGAGGGCGAGCGTAAGGATGATCCATCCGCTGGCCAGATCGGGAAAGCGGCCGCCCACCGCCTCGATTGCGCCTGCGCCCAACAGGCCGGTCAGACCGCCCATGGATGCGGGTAAATGGCCGCCGGGTCGATCGAATGTCAGCGACAGGACGGTGGCGAGCAGCGCCATCGCCAGCAGCAGCATGCCCAGTGGCATCCACCACTGGGTGTCGGTATCGACATCCTCCTCCTCCACATCGCGCCATAATTTGCGCGCGGTGACATAGAGCAGCGGAAGCAGCAGCACGCCCGGCAGGCCGAACGCGAACAGGACGCGTTCCGCGATCCATGCCCCGCCGGCCCCCATCCAGTTGGCGATGGCGTTGTTGGCGGCGGCGGTGGAGGGGCTGGGGTCGGTCTGCGTATAGCTGAACAGAGCCAGCCCCAGGACGATCATCGCGGCGAACAGTACGACCGCACCGGTCATCTGCGCGGCACGGCGGAAGGAACGCCGGAATGCGGCGCGCCAATCGGCTTTCCTGTTTGCAGCCGCGCGCGTGGCCATCGTCGTCCCTCTCCCTAAATGCAAGGCTACCCATGGCCCGCGGGGGACTCGCCCGTCAAGAATCCTGTTGGAACGACAATCCGTCGATCGCGCCCCAGCGCGGCCAGTCGAGCGCCTGCGCGGAGGCGTGCGTTATGCCGCCCAGGGCGATGACCGGTATGTCGGTCTGCGCGGCCAATTCGCGGAAGCGTTCGGAGCCGAGCGGCCGGGCATCGGCATGGGAACGGGTCGGGAAAACGGGCGAGAGAAAGATGCCGTCGACCCGCGCCCGGGTCGCCGCAGCAATCTGCGCGCGGTCATGCGCCGTAGCCAGTTTTCGCATCGTCGTCGCACCCGCGATGCGCTTTGTCGGTCCGTAAACCGCGTCTGCCCCCCAGCGCTCGGCAAGGTCCGTGCTTCCGGATACGGTCACGACATGGCCGAATGTTTCGGCGATCCCGGCAAGAATGCGGAAGCGTTGCCGCCGCGCCTCGCCGTGCAGGTGATAGTGCCGATAGACGAAGCCCGATCCGCGCGGAAGGCGGGCCAGCGCGGCGTCGAGCGCATGGTCGTTACGCGCGTCGCTCAACAGCCAGAGGCGGGGGAGGGTCTGGTTTCGCGCCATCGCCGCCCTTATACCGCATGCCCATGGATAATGCACCGACCCCGCCCGCCGAATACGCACCGCTGACCGACGTGCGGCAGAAAATCGCCAAAACCGCCGCGATCGCCCGGCGCGGCGTGGATGACATCACGTTGGTCGCGGTAAGCAAGACGCATCCCCCCGAACGGATCGTGCCGCTGCTGGATGCGGGACATCGCGTGTTCGGCGAGAACCGGGTGCAGGAAGCGGCGGAGAAATGGCCCGGTCTGCGGTCCCGTTATGACGGGGTCGGGGACGATGTGGAATTGCATCTCATCGGGCAGTTGCAATCGAACAAGGCGGACGATGCCGTCGCACTGTTCGACTGCATCCATTCGCTCGACCGGCCAAGCCTGCTGAAGGCGCTGGCGAAGGCGATGGACAAGGCGGGCCGGCGTGTGCCGTGCTTCATCCAGGTGAATGTGGGGGACGAGGAACAGAAAGGCGGCGTCGCGCTGGATGCGCTGCCCGACTTCATCGAAAAGGTCCGTGCGAGGCACATACCCATCGCCGGTTTGATGTGCCTGCCGCCCGCCGATATCGAACCCGCGCCGTTTTTCGCGCTGATGGCGAAACTGGCCGAAAAACATGGGCCGCCTGCCCGGAGCTTGGGGCTCAGCATGGGCATGAGCGGGGATTATCCGACCGCCATCATGCTGGGCGCCACGCATATCCGTGTGGGCAGCGCCCTGTTCGGCCAACGAGATACGTAAAATAGCGCGCGACGGAAAAAAGGGGCGTCGCAATGGACGCCCCTTCTGATTTTCGTTCGGTGTCGGTTTAGAACTTGCCGCGAACGGTGATGCCGTAGGTGCGCGGTTCGGCGAGGAAGGCCGAGTAGGTCTGTTGCGGCGCCACGAATGGCGTGTTGAACGCGACCTGCGTATAATCCTTGTCGAACAGGTTCTGCACCCAACCTTCGATGGCGAAGCGATCGGCGATGTTTGTCACGCCGGCCCGTGCGTTCACCAGGAAGAAGCCGTCCTGTTCCTTGCCATACAAAAGGTCCGACCCGGTGTTGTAATCGCTGGTCAGGCGCGCGTTCACATAAAGCAAACCGCGCATGCCCGTGTCGCCGATATCCGGGGTCCATGTCATGGACGAGGTCGCGGTGACTTCCGGCGCGTTGGACAGATTGTCCCCCGGCAGAAGGCGCAACGCCGGGTCGAGAGGAACGCCGGTATCGTTGCCGACCAGATTATCCTCGTAGCTCGTATCGGTGTAGGTCAGGCCGAATGTGAAATCGAGATCGCGCGTCGGGCTGACGATCGCTTCCGCTTCCACACCCTGCGAGATCACGCCGGGCAGCACGTTTTCCGCCGCACAGGCGCCGGTTGCCGGGCTGCCATCCAGATCGCCGCCGCCCAGATCGGTGTCGCAGGCGTTGACGTTTTGCACCAGGAATACCGATCCGTTGAACGTGTTCAGCTGGAAATTGGTAAACTCCTGACGGAACGCCGCCACGCTGAGACCGAATTCGCGGGTCGAGTATTTCGCGCCCACTTCGAACGCATCGACTGTTTCTTCGGCGAATTGCAGCGAGGCGGGATCGATATTCGCAACCTGGAACGTGACGGGATTGCCCAGCGCCGACCGGTCGAGATTGAAACCGCCGGCCTTGTAGCCGCGCGAATAGGACCCGTAGACGAGCAGGTCGGGATTGACCTTGTAGCTCAGGATACCGGTTCCGGTAAACTCATCTTCGTCCCGCGTATCGGCGATCGAGACACCATCAAGTTCGGAGGTCGAGTTGCCCTGGCACGACAATGAGATCAGGCCGCCGGCGAGCCCCGCCAACGGCGTCGGCAACAATCCGCTGAGCAATGCGCGGTTCTGCGGACAGATCACGTTGTCATTGGCGAAAGTCGCGTCGAAATCCTTGGTTTCGTTGGTGTAACGAAGACCCAGCGTCAGGTTCAACCCATCGGTGATTTCGAAGATGTTGTGGGTGAAGAACGCGAAGTTCTCGGACGTTTGATTGTACTGGTCACCCGTGCCGCCAAGATCGTTCACCCGCGACAGATTATTGATGCCCGCTACGATCAAGGGTGTCGCCGGGCCGAATGCTCCCGCGCCGCCATTGGCGCCGGTCAGGGCTCCGATATTCGGCCCGAAGCAATTGTCCGCCGATGTATTGACGAGGGCGGGGTTGATAGCGATCGCGATACGGCAGCTTACGAATGTACCATAATCGTTGCCGAAGCGCAGATTGTCGCGCACTTCCAGCTTCTCGTTCGCGTAGTAACCGCCGATCAACCAGTCGAGCTTGCCGTCGAACAGTTCGCCGGTCAGCCGCAATTCCTGCGTAAAGGTTTCGAAAGCGCGCGCCCCGGCATCCGGTCCCGGCGCGCGGTAGAGGATATCGACCTGCGTATAGTCGGTGTCGGATCCCTGATTGTTCGAATATTCGCGGTAACCGGTGATGGAAGTCAGCGATACGCCGCCAAGGTCCCAATTGACCTCGCCCGAAATGCCGTAATCCTCCGTTTCCCCTTCGAATGAACGGCCCGGCGTCACGTAGATGTTCCGGTTGAATGTCGATTGCGTCAGTGCATTGGGGTTTTGACCCAAGCCAAGCAGCACGGGGACGATGGGGTTGCCGGTGCTTGTCAGAGCGGGTCCGCCGGCGGGCCGGGTGAATGGATCGAGGCCCGGCGATACCCGTGCCAGCGGGGCGAAATCGGGCTGCACGAAGGTGGCTGCGCAGCAGGCTTCGTCCTTCTTGGAATAATCGCCGACGATCCGCACGCTCAATTCGTTGCTGGGTTCGAACAGCAACTGGCCGCGCACCAGATACCGGTCACGATTGTTGATGCGGACATCGTTCACGACATCGTTGTAGAAACCATCGCGTTCGAAATAGACGCCGTCGACCCGCGCGGCGACGGTTTCGCCGATCGGCAGATTGACCCCGCCTTCGACGCGGATCGCATCGAAATTGCCGTATGTGAATGCGCCATAGCCCGAAAAATCGAACTCCGGCGGCGCGGTGTAGATGTTGATGAGGCCTGCCGATGCGTTCCGGCCGCCCAGAGTGCCTTGCGGCCCACGCAGGATTTCGATCCGGTCGATGGGGCCAAGTTCGCTCAAGGCGTTGCCCGAACGCGAACGGTAAACACCATCGACGAACACGGCGACGGAGCTTTCGAGACCGGCATTGTCGCCGACCGTACCGATACCGCGGATACGGGCAGAACCGTTGGCTTCGTTACCGGTGGAGGAAATAAGCAAAGACGGCGCGATCTGGTTCAATTCGCGAATGTCGTTGGCACCCGAATTGGCCAGCGCTTCGCCGGAGACGGCGGAAATCGCAACCGGCACATCGGCCAGGATTTGTTCGCGGCCCTGCGCCGTAACGACGACGACATTCGATCCTTCGACCGCCGCCCCTTCGATCAGGTCGTCGCCCGCGTCGGCGTCCTGCGCCATGGCGGTGGCGGGCAGCATGGCCATACCGGCCCCAAGCAATGCGATTGCGCGAAAGGACGAATATACTTTCATGATTGTCTCCCAGACATTGTGTTTATTAGTTTTGCCGACCGTTTAAGTGACAGTTTTATGAAACGCAATTGGGATCGCAGCCTATGTCGGCGGATTCGTGCAATCACGCCCGCTCCAGTTCCGCCTGCCGTCGGTCGCTTGCCGCGTCGAGCAGTTCCTCTTCGATCGTGGCAAGGCGATCCGCGTTCACGACTTTTTCGCCGATCGGATCGGTGACGTAGAAGATATCCGCCGCGCGTTCGCCATAGGCGGTAATATGCGCGGAATGCACGATCAGACCATGTTCGAACAAGGTGCGCGCCACCCGATTGAGGAGCGCGGGCCGATCGCGTGCGTGGATTTCCACCACGGTGAATCGGTTCGACGCATCGTTTTCGAACAGGACGCGGGGGCGCACGGGAAAGGCTTTGGATCGGCTGATGGGGAGCGGCCGCCGTGCCAGCCGCGGCGCGAGTTCGACGCGATTGGCCAGTGCATCGCCGATCGCCTGTTTGATGCGCGTAAGCTGACGTTCTTCGCGAAATGGATCGCCATGGGGGTCCTGGATCAGGAAATTGTCGATCGCCCAACCGCTACGCGCGGTGTGGATGCGCGCATCGATGATGTTCGCACCCGCCAGATGAATGCCGCCCGCGATGCGGTAGAACAAGCCGGGATGGTCGGCGGCGATCACACTGACCAACGTCGCACCGCGATCATCGTCATATTCGCAGTGGATCGACAGTTCTTCGTCGCGCGAACGGGCGACGGAATATTGCACCAGATTGCGTACGACGACGTCCTCCGCCTCCGCAATCCAGTAGGAATCCGGCAGAATTGCATCGTAATCGGCGACCAGATGCGCGCGGTCCCCATGGTCGTGATGGCGCAGCGTTTCGGCAACCCGTTCCTTCTTCGCCGCGACGCGCGCCTCGCGGCCCAGCCGCGCATGGCCGAGCCGGAGACGTTCCTGCGCATTGTCGTAGAGTTCGCCCAGCAGCTGCCCCTTCCAGCTGTTCCAGGTGCCCGGACCGACCGCGCGAATATCCACCGACGTCAGTATCGCGAGGTTGCGCAGCCGTTCCAGCGAACGGACCTGCACCACGAAATCCTCGATCGTCTTGGGATCGGTCAGATCGCGTTTGAAGGCGGTCGCGCTCATCAACAGATGCTGTTCAACCAACCACGCGACCAGCGCGGTTTCCGCTTCATCCAGGCCGAAACGCGGACACAGGCGATGCGCGACTTCGGCACCCAGAACGGAATGATCGCCCCCGCGTCCCTTGGCGATATCGTGCAGCAGCACGGCGACATACAACGCGCGGCGCGAATGCACGCGATGGATCAATTTGGCGGAACGGGGATGATCCTGCGTCAGCCGGCCCTGTTCGATCTGCGCCAGCAGGCCGATCGCGCGAATCGTATGTTCGTCCACCGTATAGTGATGATACATGTCGAACTGCATCTGCGCGTTGACCTTGCCGAAATCGGGCACGAAGCGGCCGAACACGTTCGCTTCGTTCATCGAGCGAAGATATTTTTCGGGAGCGTTGCGACCGGTCAGCACGTCGAGGAACAGGGCATTGGCTCGGCGGTCTTTGCGCATCGTATTGCCGATGAGGCCGCTGTCGCGATCCGCCTGCCGCATGGTGTCGGGATGAATGTCCAGATCTTCCGCCTCGGCGATCTGGAAGATTTCGATCAGGCGGACGGGATCCTTGCGAAACCAGTCGTCATGCGGCGCGCCGATCTTGCCGCCATGAATCCGGTAGCCTTTATGCGTGCGCGCCCGCGCGGTGAACCCGGCGAAGAAGCCGGTGCGCCGGCGCTTCTTGGCGAATTTTTCGTCGATATGGTCGAGGAACACGGCGGTTAGGCTGCCGACGCGCTTCGCCTGCAGGAAATAGAACTGCATGAAGCGTTCGACACTGCTTTTGCCCGGGCGATCGGCGAAATTCATGCGCGCGGCGACTTCGCGTTGCAGATCGAATGTCAGCCGGTCCTCCGCCCGGTCGGTGATGATATGCAGGTGGCACCGCACCGCCAGCATAAAGCCTTCGGCACGGCGGAAGCTGCGGTATTCCGCGCGCGTGAACAGGCCGATATCGACCAGTTCGGAGGCGCTGCGGACCCGGTGAATGAACTTGCCCATCCAGTACAGGGTCTGCAGATCGCGCAGGCCGCCTTTGCCATCCTTCACATTGGGTTCCACGACATAGCGGCTGTCGCCCATGCGTTTGTGCCGAACGCTGCGTTCTTCCAGTTTCTGGGTGACGAACTGCTGTTCCGCGCCCGCCACGACTTCGGCGTTGAAGCGGCGGCATACGGTGTCGTACAGCACCTCGTCCCCCCAGACATGGCGCGATTCCAACAGGGAGGTGCGGATCGTCAGATCCTGTTTCGCCATACGCACCATTTCATCGGGCGTGCGGCTGGATTGGCCGACTTTCAGGCCGAGATCCCACAGGAAATACAGCATCGCCTCGATCACCGTTTCGCACCAGCGATTGCCGGCGGCGGGGGTGACGAAGGCGATGTCGACATCGGAATGGGGAGCCATTTCCGCGCGTCCGTATCCCCCAACCGCCAGAATCGCGATGCGCTGATCGTCGCTCGGCGTATCCAGCGGATGAAGCCGCATGGTGACGTGGTCGAACAAGACGCGCACGATCTGGTCGATCAGGAAGGATTGCGCGCCGCACGCCTCGTGGCCGGAGGACGGTTTCGCCGCCAACCTGCGCGCGACCTCTTCGCGGCCACGATCCAACGCATCGCGCAGCAGTGCGATGATTGCGGGGCGGCTGTTCTCCACGCCCCCCGTGCCGCCATCCGCGACGATTTCGGCAATCCGCCCATCGAGCTCGCGACGGTCGATAATGCTGCGCTGCTTGGGTATCTTCGTCTGGTTCACGGGCGATCCGGTTCGTGTCGCGGGCGTATGGATGAAGGCGTCATCATCCCGATGCGATCTTCATATATTCGTCGCGCAGAGTGCGTTTGTCGATCTTTTGCGTACCGAGGCGCGGAAGGGGTTCGTCCGATTGCCAGATATGTTCGGGTGCCGGCACTTTGAAGGGCGCGAGCTTGCCGCCCATGAAGATCTGCAATTCTTCCGGGGTCAGCGCCTGGCCCTTCTTCATGTGATAGATTGCCGCGGGAATTTCGCCGAAACGATCGTCGGGCAGGGCGAAAACGGAACATTCGGCAATGCCTTCATGCGCGTAGATGCCTTCTTCCACCTCGATGCAGGAGATATTCTCCCCGCCGCGAATGATGATGTCCTTCTTCCGGTCGACGATGAACAGATATTGGTCCGCATCGAGATAGCCCAGATCGCCGGTGCGGAAGAAGCCGTCGGCGGTGAAGCAGGCGTTCGTCGCCTCGTCGTTCTTCCAATAGCCGCGAAAATTGGCGACGGTGCGGAAGCAGACCTCGCCCACCTTGCCCTGGTCCAGATGGTTGCCGTCGTCGTCCAATATGGCGATCTCCACGATCGGACGGCTGGCTTTCCCGGTGCTCCCCGGTTTGGCCATGTAGTTTTCGTTGAAATTGCCGCAGCCAACGCCATTCGTCTCGGTGAGGCCGTAGCCGAGCAGCGGGAAACCTTCGGGAAACGCTTCCTTGATCTTGGTCACGTGGTCGGTCGGGCGCGGGGCCCCGCCGGCGGCGAAGCTTTTGCAGGCTGAAAGATCGTGCTTCGCCAGGTCGGGATGGGTCGCGATCTCGTAACTCATCAGCGGCACGCCGACGAAATAGCTGACGGCTTCCTTCTCCATCAGGCGCAGTGCCTCGCCCGCATCCCATTTGGGCATCAGCACCAGCTTGCGCGCAATGCCGAAACTTTGCAGGAACAGCGGCACTTCGCCGGTCACATGGAACAGCGGCACCGCGATCAGCGCGCAGGGCTGCGACGAGGTGTCCTGCCCCTGGCTGTCGAGCAGCACCTTGGCCATCGCGCTTTGCGCGACATAGCTGAAAGTGCCCTGCACCACGCCGCGATGGTCGGACCATGCGCCCTTGGACTGGCCGGTGGAACCCGACGTATAGAGGATGGTCGCCAGATCGTCCGGACCCAGTTCGCCCAGCATCTGCATCGCCGTGTCCCCATCGGCCCAGATGTCGGACAGACCATCGGACGGAGGCAGATCGTGCGAGATGATCACGATCTTCGCCGAATGGTCCGTCCCTTCCAGCCGCCTGGCCCGGCCTTTGTCGGCCAACACCAGCTTGCATTCGGCCAGACGCACGCCGTAGGCCAGCTCGTCCCCGGTCCAGAACCCGTTGAGCAGGGTCGCGCAGCCGCCGGCCATGATCGTGCCCATATAGGCGATGATCCAGTTGGCCGAATTGCGCGCCGCGATACCGACCCGGTCGCCCTTCGCGATACCGTGATGCTGCGTCAGACCCGCCGCCACATGGGTGGCTGCTTCCCAGCATTCGCCGAACGTCAGGCGAATGTCGCCATCGACCAGAAACGTGACGTCGGCGTGCTCTTTACAGAAATGCGCGAAGTAATGCGCCAGGCTGGGCGGGGCGTTGGCGAATGCCGGCATGCGCACCGGTCCGCCATCGAAATGGGTCGCGTCATGGGGCGTCGTTTCGAACGGCTGACCGGGTGCGGACAGCGTATCCATGATCGTATTGAGTGCGGTATCCAGTTCGGTGGGCATGTGTCTGTGTGCTCCTCTTCCATTGTCGGCCCGCGCTTATACGCGTGGCGATCCCGTGCATCCCCTTTCCCTCCATCGCCGCCTATGCCAAGGGGCCAGACGCAATCGTGCCGGGAATAGACGGAACGCTATGCCAATCATCTAGGGGGTTACGCTCTTGCTGTCACTATCGACTGCCGCCACGGTTTCGGGTGCCTTTCTGGGCGCGGCCGGTCCGGCAATTCAATGGGTCGATCTCGGCCTGACGGAAGGGATTGCGCTGGGGTTCTTCACCCTGCGCTGGTATTCGCTCGCCTATCTCGGCGGTATCCTGCTGGGATACTGGCATTTGTCGAAAATGGTTGCCGCGCCCGGTGCCCCGATGGCGCAGCGTCATGCGGACGATCTGTTTTTCTATTGCACGCTGGGCATTATTTTCGGCGGGCGGCTGGGTTATGCCATGTTCTACAAGCCGGAACTGTTCGTGAGTTTCGGCGGCGATGGCCTAGTGTCATGGGAATTGCTGCGCCTGTGGGATGGCGGCATGAGCTTCCATGGCGGGCTGATCGGCGTGTTGGTGGCGATCGCATTCGTGTGCCGGCAAGGCGACCTCAAATTTCTGCGCATCTGCGACTATATCGCTGTCAACGTACCGTTCGGCATGATGTTCGGGCGGCTGGCGAATTTCGTGAACGGCGAATTGTGGGGGCGCGAGACGGACGTGCCGTGGGGCATGATCTTCTGCGATATGCAGAAAACCGCCGACACCTGCCTCACCAGCGGGATCGTACGCCATCCCAGCCAGCTTTACGAAGCCGCATTGGAAGGGGCGCTGCTGATCGCGGTGCTGCTGTACATGTTCTGGCGCACGCGGGCGCGATATCGACCGGGCCTGCTGGTCGGCGTGTTTACCGTGGGCGTCGCGGGCGGACGGTTCATCGTGGAATTCTTCCGCGAACCGGACGCGCATCTTACCGAATTCGCCATGCGCACCGGCCTGTCGATGGGGCAATGGCTGACCATTCCGCTCATCCTGATCGGTCTGTTCGTGGCGATCCGCGCCTGGCGCAAACCGCCATTGGCCAGCGGGGCGACCGGTCAGGCGGCACCTGCATAGAATGCCGACGGCGCAGACACCGCTCGCCGACATTTTCCGGCGGCTGATCCGCAGCACAGGCCCCATATCGCTCACCCAATATATGGGCGAAAGCAACGCCCGTTATTATGCGGGCAAGGATCCGTTGGGCGCGGCGGAGGGAGGCGGCGACTTCATTACCGCGCCGGAGATCAGCCAGATGTTCGGCGAACTGATCGGGCTATGGCTGGCCGATATCTGGATCCGCAGCGGGCGGGGCGATCCGGTCCATTACGTCGAACTGGGGCCGGGGCGGGGCACTCTGGCGAAAGATGCCCTGCGCGCAATGCGGGGATACGGGGTCGAGCCGCAGGTCCATTTCGTGGAAACGTCACCGGCGCTGAAGGATCTGCAACGGGCTGCCGTGCCCGGCGCGATCTGGCACGACGATCTCTCTACCGTGCCGCAGGATGGGCCGATCCTGCTGGTCGCGAACGAGTTTTGCGACGCGCTGCCGATCCGCCAGCTGGTGCGCGCTGCCGACGGCTGGCGTGAACGGATGGTGGGGCTGAAAGACGACGAATTGGTATTCGTAAGCGGTTCTCAGGACATGACCGCCGCCGTGCCCAAGGATCGTCGGGACCAGCCCGAAGGCACTATCATCGAAACCTGCCCGGCGGCGGCGGCGGTGATGGACGAAGTGGCGGGGCGGCTGGCCGATCGGTCGGGCGCGGCCCTGTTCATCGATTACGGTTACGCGACCGCGCGCACCGGATCGACGTTCCAGGCGGTGAGGGGACATGCCAAACTGCCGCCCCTCGCCGCGCCGGGGGAAGCGGACCTGACCGCTCTCGTTGATTTCGCTATGCTCTCCAGCGTCGCGCAATCCTGCGGCGCGCACCATTGCGGCACGATCACGCAGGGCAAATGGCTACGTGCCATGGGGATCGAAGCGAGGGCCGACGCGCTGAGCAAGAGCGCGCCGCATCATGCCGACGCTATCGCCGTCGCCATGGATCGCCTGATCGGCGACGATCAGATGGGCGATCTGTTCAAGGTTATGGCGCTGACCGGCCCCGGCTGGCCCGAAGCGGTGGGTTTCGACGGCCCCTAGTCGGCAATCGTTTTCGCCAGCACGCGTGCCGCCGCGCGTGGTGTCCGCTTGTCCTCCAAACGATCGACCGCGAAATTCGCCGCGCGCATCGCTTCCACGTCGATCGCGCCGATCAGCGGTTGCAACACAGCGCGCAGCCTCGCATCGCGCGCGGCATTCGGCGACAGCATCAGCAGCGCATCGTAGGACGGGAATGCCCCCTTAGGATCGTCCAGCACCACCAGCCGGTCCGCTGCGACGCGCCCGTCCGACGTATAGGCGGAAATCACATCCGCCTCCCCCCCGGTCAGCGCATCGTACATGAAGGTCGTGGTAAAATTGCGCGTGTCCGCGAAGCGCAAGCCGTAAGCGTCGCGCACCGCTATCCATTCGGGCCGTTCGAAAAACTCCACATCCGCGCCGATGGTCAGGCGCGATGCCTGCCGGGCCAGATCGGCGATGTTGGCAATGCCCAACTCGCGCGCGCGATCCTGCCGCATGGCGAGGGCATAGGCGTTTTCGAAACCCAGTCGCCCGAGCACCAGAGTGCCGGTCGTCTCGCGTTCCCATTCCACGATCCGATCATAGATCGCATCGCGCCCCGGATTGTCGGTCCGCCCCAACTGGTTGGTCCATAGCGTGCCGGTATAATCGAAGGCGATGTCGATCTCTCCGCTCGTCAGCGCCTCGTGCACCACGGCAGAACCCAACCCGTCGCGATACTCGACATCGTATCCCGCTTCCTCCAGCCGCATGCCGACCAGTTGCGCGAGGATATACTGTTCGGAAAATGTCTTGGACCCGATCACGATCGTGTCGTCGTCGCTCCCGCTCCAAGACGACAGCATCCATGCGGAGGCGAGGATGCCCAGCGCCGCGACAACGCAGCCGCCCCACACCATGGCGGGCCGCCGCGTGGCGAAACCGCGTTCCACCAGCCCCAGCAATCCGTCGGCCACGATCGCCAACCCGGCAGAGGCGATGCAACCGGCCAGCACCAGCGCCCAATTCTGCGTCTGCAATCCGGCGAAGATCGGATCGCCCAGGCTCGGTTGACCGATCGTGGTCGACAGCGTCGCCGCGCCGATTGTCCATACCGCCGCCGTGCGGATGCCCGCCATGATGTAGGGCGCGGCCAGCGGTGACTCCACCAGCCGCAATTTTTGTGCTGCGGTCATGCCGACGCCGTCCGCCGCCTCCAGCACGCCGGGTTCCATCTGTTCGCGCGCGGTCACAGCGTTGCGCAGGATCGGCAGCAGCGCATAAAGACCCAGCGCGAGGAAAGCTGGCAGGAACCCCAGCGTCGGAAGCCCGTCGCCGAACACCGCCCGCAGGCTGAGGAGTACGGGGAAGAACAACGCCAGCAGTGCGAGCGCGGGGATCGTCTGCACCAGGCTGGCGAAGCCCAATGCGATGCGCGACACGGTGGGCGAACGGCTGGCCCATACGGCCAGCGGCAGGGCCACGGCGATACCCAGCGCGATAGCCGCGGCGGCCAGCAGGACATGCGCGGCCAGCTTGTCCCCCAGATCGAGCAGGGCGGCGAGAATGTCGCTCACCGTCCTATCCCTTCGCCATCATCGCGAGCGCGCGCGCCTGATTGCGTGGCACCGCGACCAGTTCCTGCGCCACGTTGCCGCCCCCGCCATCCAGCAATTGCGCCGGCGAGCAGTCGGCCACGATGTGCCCCGCATCCATGACCAGCACCCGGTCCGCCAGCAGCAGCGCCTCCGCCATGTCGTGCGTCACCATCACCGTCGTCAGGCCGAGGCGGTCGTGCAGCGCGCGCACGCGGTTGCCCAACGCATCACGGGTGACTGGATCGAGCGCGCCGAACGGCTCGTCCATCAGCAGCATGGTGGGATCGTTCGCCAGCGCGCGGGCGACCCCGATCCGCTGCCGCTGCCCGCCCGACAATTCGTGCGGCATACGGTTCATGTACGATGCGTCCAACTCGACCCCGTCCAGCAATTCGGCGATGCGGGTCTCGTTCAGGGGCTGCCCCGCGACGCGCGGCCCGATACCGATATTGTGCGCGACATCCATATGCGGGAACAGGCCGATGCCCTGAAACACGTAACCGATCCGGCGGCGCAGATCGGCGGGTTCGGCATCGCGCACATCCCGACCGTCGCACATTATATGCCCGCCGGTCGGTTCGACCAGCCGGTTGACCATTTTCAGGAGTGTGGACTTGCCCGATCCCGATGCACCGACCAGTGCGGTGAAACTGCCGGCGGCAATGTCCATCGTGACGCCGCCCACCGCCGTCACGTCGCCGAACCGCTTCACCGTGTCGCGAAAGGCGATGGCGGGCGGCGCGTCGCCAACCCCGGTGGTCCCGCCTGCGCCTATAATGCCGATACCGGCACGGTCAGTACGGCGATCATCCCCTCTGCCGGGAAGCTGCGTTCCAGCGTGCCCGAAAGCTGGCTGGATACGGAGCGATCGACCAGCCGCGAACCGAAGCCCGTGCCCCGATCGGATTTCGGCGCGGGCCCGCCGGTTTCGCGCCATTCCAGCCGCACATCGTCGTCGTTGCGTATGATTGCGATGCCGACATGCCCTTCCGCGGCCGAGAACGCGCCGTATTTCGCGCAATTGGTCGCCAATTCGTGAAACACCAGGGCCAACGGCGTGGCCGAACGCGCGCTGACCGGCACGGTGTCCCCAGTGAGCGAGAAGCGCGCGCCGCCCGTATCGCCATAGGGGCGCATCAATTTTTTGATGAGGCCCTGCAGCGTATCCTGATTGTTCGCCTCGTCCTGCGTGACGTAAGAATGCGCGCGGTTAAGTGCCTGCAGCGTTTCGCCCATATCGGCGGCGAAGGGCGCGGCGTCCGGATATTCGCGCGATTTCAGCGCCACCAGCCCGCCGATCACTGCGAAGATGTTCTTGATCCGATGCGTCAGTTCGCGCGACAGCAGATCGCGTTCTTCCGCGCGGCGGCGCTGATCGTGAACATCGGTAAAGGTCCCGAACCAGCGTTCCACCTGTCCGTTGGCACCGCGTACCGGCAAACCGCGCGCCAGCATCCAGCGATATTCCCCGCTATGGTGTAGCACACGAAATTCCGCATCGTATGGCGTTCCGTTCGCGATCGCGGTCTGCCAGTCGTCGTGCCAGCGCGCGCGGTCCTCTTCGAGAACGTGATCGCGAAAATTCCGGGTACGGTTGCCGCCCTGCTGCGATCCGGTGTGCTGATACCAGCGCTGGTTGAAGTAGTCGAACATACCGTCCGGCCCGGTCGACCAGGCGCAATCGGGGATGGAATCGGCCATCACCTGCAGGTTCTTTTCGCTCTGTTCGAGATCGACGACCTGTTCCAGCCGCTCGCGGCGATGGCGCAACCGGCGCATGACCGATGTCGCCATCACCTCCAGCCCGCGCATCTGCACCGTTGTCAGTCCGTCGGCCCGCGGCTGCGTGTCGATCACGCATAGCGAGCCCAGCGGTGCGCCCTCATGGCTGATGAGCGGCACACCGGCATAGAAGCGGATATGCGGGTGGCCGGTCACCAGCGGGTTGGTGTCGAACCGAGGATCCAGGGCGGCGTCGGGCACCACCATCGGTTCGGGTTGCAGCATCGCATGGGCGCAGAACGATGTCGGGCGCGGCGTTTCGCGTTCCTCGAGCCCCGCGCGGGCAAGAAAGCGCTGCCGCTCGCTCTCGACCAGGCTGACAAGCGCGATCGGCGCTTCGCATAAAGCCGCGGCGAATTGCGTGATCTGCGCCAGTTCGGGATCGTCTTCCAACGCGTCGAGCCCGTAGGTTTCCAGCACGGACGCACGCGCAGCTTCGCCGGTCAATGCCGGTTCGGGGGCCTTACCCATCGGCCAGGGAAGAAGCGGGTCATCGTACATTGCGAATTATGCAAGCCATATGGGTTTTGCCCCGCGTCTTCAACGAATTTCGTAAAAGCCCCCGAACCCGTTTGCGACCACCGGGTGCTTGGGCTAGTTCGCTGGAACACAAGGAGTAACCCCGATGCGCGCCACCCCCGATTTCGATTTCCAGCTGGGCGACAACGCCGACATGATTCGCGAGAGCACCGCCCGGTTCGCGGATGAACAGATCGCGCCGCTATCGACCCGGGCGGATGCGGAAGACTGGTTTCCACGGGAATTATGGCCGCAGATGGGCGAGCTGGGCCTGCATGGCATAACGGTGGCGGAAGCGGATGGCGGATTGGGGCTCGGCTATCTCGAACATGTGATTGCGGTGGAGGAAGTCAGCCGCGCCTCGGCCAGCGTCGGCCTGTCCTACGGCGCGCATTCCAATTTGTGCGTCAACCAGATCGCCCGCCACGCCAACCCCGAACAGCGCACGAAATATCTGCCCAAGCTGATCAGCGGCGAACATGTCGGCAGCCTTGCCATTAGCGAGGCGAATGCCGGGTCGGACGTCGTCTCGATGAAGCTCAAGGCCGACAAGGTCGACGGCGGATACCGGCTCAACGGCACGAAGTTCTGGATTACCAACGCGCCCTATGCCGATGTGCTGGTGGTTTATGCCAAGACGGGGGCCCAAGACGACAAACCCTCGCGCGGCATCACCACCTTCCTGATCGAGAAGGATTTCGAAGGTTTCTCGATCGGTCAGAAAATCGACAAGATGGGGATGCGCGGTTCGCCCACCAGCGAACTGGTGTTCGACGATTGCTTCGTGGCCGACGAACAGGTCATGGGTCCCGAAAACGGCGGCGTGGGCGTGCTGATGAGCGGGCTTGATTACGAACGCGTGGTCCTGTCCGGCATCCAGCTGGGCATTATGCAGGCCTGCCTCGACACGGTCATCCCCTTTGTGCGCGAACGCAAGCAGTTCGGCGCCGCGATCGGCAGCTTCCAGCTGATGCAGGCGAAAGTGGCCGACATGTATGTCGCGCTGCAATCCGCGCGGGCCTACACCTATGCCGTGGCCAAGGCGTGCGATGGGGACCAAACGACGCGGTTCGATGCGGCGGGCGTCATCCTGCTGGCCAGCGAGAATGCCTTCCGCGTGGCCGCGGAATCGGTGCAGGCGCTGGGCGGGGCGGGTTATACCAAGGATTGGCCCGTCGAACGCTATCTGCGCGACGCCAAACTGCTCGACATCGGTGCCGGCACGAACGAAATCCGCCGCATGCTGATCGGCCGCGAACTGATCGGGGCGGCCGGGTGAGCGACACCTTTCTCAACGGCCTCGAATATTACGGGGCCGGGGCGGCGTTGCTGGCGGCGTTTATCGTCAGTCTCAATCTCGGCGCGCGGATCACGGGTTGGGCGTTCGTGCTGTTCGTTACGTCCTCGGTCGCGTTGGTAACGTGGGGCTTTCTCAGTGGCGATAGCGA
>JBASAR010000211.1:0-6801 GCA_049650705.1 Pontixanthobacter sp.
GCCTGGACCGGCGGCAAGCAGCAGCTTCAGGAAGGCGGCCGCGTTGCGCAGTTCAACAAGCGTTTTGGCGGTATCTCGCTCAAGAAGTAACGTTTCGGCATATACGATAATAGTGGAGGGCGGCCCAATCGGCCGCCCTTCTGCGTTATACGCCCGGCGGTTCCTGACGCTGCACGGCGCAATATTGCCGTGGTTTGCCCGTATCCGTCGGATGGTTGTCCCGCCCGTCATGGATCGGAATGGTGGGCAACGCCCAGATATCGAACCCTTCCAGACAGGCGGCGTTGACCGAGCATTTGCCCGGGTCGGATCGTAAGTCCTGATGCGTATGAATGCCGCAATGCGAACAGAACCAATGCTTTGCCGCGTGGGTGCCGAAAGAATAGCTGCGTAAGGCATCGCGACCGGCCGTAACCTTCAAATCGATTGCCGGAAGATCGATGACCACCGTCGATTTCATCGCGCATATCGAACAGTTGCAACGATGCGGATCGATAACGGCCGGCAGTCGAGCGGAAAACCGCACGGCACCACAATGACAGGCGCCCGCGTAATTCAGCTGCATATCGGCCATCACGCCCATCGGTTTTCAATGGGGTCGAGCATCACGGTGTCGAGCCGTTCGACGTTCGGCCAATCGGCGGGGTCGGGGTATTCCGCTTCCGCCCGCTCGCGCGCATGATGATCGCGCCATTGCGCGATGGCCCAGTAATCACCGACGGCATCCTTCGCGAGCAGGGATCCCATCGCGCCGTAGCCCCGCAGATCCTCGGTTGCCGTCGCCCAACATTGTCGGAATCGTTCGATGTCGTCATCCGCGATCCGCCAACGATACAGCACGATCAGACCAGCTGTGACTGCCGTCATTTCCATTCCTTCTCCCGGTACCATTTGGTCAACACGTATTTGGTGCCCCGCCGGACCTTCATACCGTGATGCAATGTCGCCGGATTGACGCCCCCATCGGCGAGGCGATTGTTCCAGCACAGCAGTTTGCCGATCTCGGGCTGTACTGTCTTGCCCAGATGTTTGAAGCGCGTGCCGCCGCCGGCCTGGGGCGCGTTCAGATACATCATGAAAGTCCAGCTGCGCTGACCGGCAACCGCGCAATAGCGTTCGTAATCCGCCCCGCCGGGAGTGAAATAATCCGTGTGCGGCTTGAATTCCTTCCCGATGGCGTAGCGTTGCCCCTGCAAGGGTTCGCCGAAAGCGGGATCGATTCCGTTCAGACGTTCCAATTGTTCCTCCACGGCACGCACCGCCGCGTTGTCGGTAGGCAGATCACAGGTTTCGCTTGTTCGGAAGGCTGCATCGCCATTGTCGTCAGCAATGGTGGAGGGGCGGCGGTCGCGGTCGATAAGAGCAGTCAGTTCGCCGCAGGTCTGCGCCGATAGAAAGCGCGGGTGTTGGAACAATTCGATCTTCGGCGACGGGAACCGGCGAATGCCCGGCATCGTCGATAGCCGTGCCCCAATGGATTCGCGAGAACCATCCATGGGAATGCACTACCGCGTAAGCTGGGCCGTGCAAGTGCGCGAAACAATATTGCGTCGTATGGCGCTTCGAACAGTTTTCCCTTCCTATTCGCACGTTCGCATGTAATGGGCGCTTGCCCACGGCGGAAGCGGCTTGACCCGCAGCCCGGCGGGCTTATCACGCCCAGCGCAGTACGGCGTTTCGTGCGGAAAAATGATTGTGGCGGTCGTAGCTCAGTTGGTTAGAGCGCCGGTTTGTGGTACCGGAGGTCGGGGGTTCGAAGCCCCTCGATCGCCCCATTTTTCCCTCGTCAGTCACGCGGGTTTTCTGCACATCTTTCCGACCGGTCGCCATACGGCGCGCCCGGTTCACCAAACGGGGCCTATTGAATGAGTGCGTTCTGGACCGAACCCGATTTCGACGCGCATGAGCAGGTGCAGCTGGTCCACGATCGCACGTCGGGGCTGACCGCGATCATCGCATTGCATTCGACCCATCTCGGCCCCGGTGCGGGCGGCACACGGTTCTGGCATTATGCGCAGCCCAAGGATGCGATCCGCGATGTGCTGCGCCTCAGTCGCGGAATGAGTTACAAGAACGCCATGGCGGGCCTGCCGATGGGCGGCGGCAAGGCCGTGATCCTGGCGGACGCGGCGATGACCAAGACACCCGAATTGCTAGCCGCATTCGGCGATGCGGTGAACGGGCTGGGTGGGCGGTACGTGACCGCGGAAGACGTCGGTATCAGTGAAGCGGACATGGTGTCCGTGTCACGGCGCACGCAATTCGTGTCGGGTCTGCCCCAATCGGGTGCGGATGCCGCGGGCGGCGATCCCGGCCCGTTCACGGCGATGGGCATTTTCCACGGGATCAAGGCCGCGGTAAAGCATCGGCTGGGCCGGGACGACATGGCCGGCGTGCATGTCGCGGTGCAGGGTACCGGCAGCGTGGGCGGCGGTGTGGCGCGATTGCTGGCCGACGATGGCGCACGGCTGACGCTGTCCGATATCGACGAAGCGCGCGCCCGATCGCTGGCGCGCGAACTGGGCGGGGAATTCGTGAGCGCCGATGCCGTCATGGGCGTGCCGTGCGACGTCTTCAGCCCCAATGCGCTGGGCGCGATACTGGACGACGATGGTATCGCACGGCTGGATACCGGGATCGTCGCGGGTGGAGCGAACAATCAGCTTGCGCGTCAACGCCATGGCGCGGTTCTGGCGGAACGCGGCATTCTGTACGCCCCCGACTATGTCATCAATGCCGGCGGCATCATCAGCGTGGCGATGGAATATCTGTGCAAACGCGACGCGCAGCCATGCGACATCAACGAGGTGCGCAAACGCATCGCGCTTATCCCCGGGCGGCTGGAAGAAATATGGGCTGCCAGCGATGCAAGTGGCGTGTCGCCTGATATCGTTGCGGACCGGATGGCGCAAAAACTGATCGGCCGGTGAGTAATACGCATCGTTTCGCGCCGGTACGGGGGTTGAAGCGGGCGCGCAATCCGCGCATCTAGAACGCGTGATGCATGGCTTTGCCAACCCCCGCCGCTTCCTGTCGATCGCGCGCTGGCTGACGCCGCTTTTGCTGGGCAGCGGGCTGTTCCTGTCGGCTGTCGCGCTTGTGTGGGGCTACGCATTCGTACCGCCCGACCGGTTGATGGGTGAAACCGTGCGCATCCTGTTCGTCCATGTACCCGCTGCATGGCTGGGTATGGGGGGCTGGGCGGCGATCGCGGTGGCGAGCGCCGTGTTCCTCGTCTGGCGGCACCCGCTGGCAGCGGTAGCCGCGCGGGCGGCGGCGGTGCCCGGCCTGGTGTTTACCGCCATCTGTCTGATCACCGGGTCGATCTGGGGCCGACCGACCTGGGGCACCTGGTGGGTATGGGACGGGCGGCTGACCTCCATGCTCATCCTGTTGTTTCTGTATTCCGGATATATCGCACTGTCCCAGGCGGTGGAACGTGAAGGTGCGTCGAGCCGTATTCCGGCGATCTTCGGCCTGGTCGGTGCGGTCAATATACCGATCATCAACCGTTCGGTCGTGTGGTGGAATTCGTTGCACCAACCGCCCAGCATCACGATGGGCGACAGTGCGATCGACCCCGATTTTCTGGTCCCGCTGGCAGTCGCGGTCGCCGGTTTCTCGTTTTTGTTCGGTGGCATCGTGCTGATGCAAATGCGCGCCCTGCTGGCCGATATTCAGGCAGAGGCACGGTTGCGGCGCAAGGCGATGGGTACGATCTGATGCGGGAGAACCTCGATCAGTGGCCGTTCGTCATCGCCTGTTTCGGCGTTACGATCGCGGGCGTTCTGTTGCTGGTGGGATGGAGCTGGGTCGCCATGCGCCGCGCGGAAAAACGCCGCGACCGGGTACGCCGCGCATGACAGCTGCGAAAGCCAAACATCAGCGATTGGTCCTGATCGTCATCGCGATCGCGGCGTTGATTGCCGCCGCGTTGCTGGCCGCTTGGGCGCTGCGCAGCGAAGCGAATTATTTCTACCTGCCCGGTCAGCTGGATGCCGATCCGCCGCCGGTGGGGCAGGCCATCAGGCTGGGCGGCATGGTGCAGGAAGGGTCGATCCGCACGATGGCCGACGGAGTTACGGTGGCGTTCATCGTGACCGATAAGGACAGTGCGACCGTGCCAGTGCGCTATTCCGGCATCTTGCCCGACCTGTTCGTCGAGGGGTCGGGCGTGGTCGCGGACGGGCGGCTGGATGCGGGCGGAACGTTCGTGGCGGACAACCTGCTGGCCAAGCATGATGAGAATTACGTGCCCCGCGAATTGCAGGAATTGGACCGGCACAAGGCTGATGAGACGCTGATGCGGACCACCGAACCTTCGAACGGACCGTTGATATGATCGCGGAACTGCCATGATTGCAGAGTTGGGCTTGGCCGCCCTTTGGATCGCCGCAGCCCTGTCTTTGCTGCAGTTGGCCGCCGGTGCCATCGCTTTGCGGCAGACCGATGGCGCGCTGGCGCAATTGGTTCGCCCGGTCGCGATCATGCAGGGCGCGATGGCGGCGTTCGCGTTCTTCATGCTGCTATGGCTGTTCTGGATGACCGATCTGTCGGTGAAGCTGGTGGCGGAGCATTCGCATGTTGCCAAACCGATGATCTTCAAACTGTCCGGCGCATGGGGCAATCACGAAGGGTCGATGCTGCTGTGGATCACCGTAATGGCGCTGGCCGGTGCCTTGATCGCGGTAGCTGAGCGCCGCCTGCCCGAACGCACGATGCTGGCAACGCTGGCCGCGCAGGGCTTCGTAGGAATTGGTTTCTACGCGTTCCTCCTCTTGAGTTCGAACCCGTTCGAACGCTTGCCCGTACCGGCGGCACAGGGGGCGGGGCTCAATCCGCTGCTGCAGGATATCGGCCTCGCCTTCCATCCGCCGACATTGTATTTGGGCTATGTCGGGCTGTCGGTCGCGTTCAGTTTCGCGGTGGGCGCGCTGGTAACGCGGCAGGTCGGGCCGGATTTCGCCCGCGCGATGCGGCCATGGGTATTGGGTGCCTGGGTGTTCCTGACGCTGGGCATCACGGCGGGCAGTTACTGGGCCTATTACGAGCTTGGCTGGGGCGGCTGGTGGTTCTGGGATCCGGTGGAGAATGCATCGCTGATGCCATGGCTGGCGGCGACCGCACTCCTTCATTCGGTCAGCGTGCTGGCCGCGCGCGATGCGTTGCGGGCGTGGACGATCATGTTGGGCGTGGTCGCATTTTCGATGTCGATGCTGGGCACGTTTCTGGTCCGGTCCGGCATCCTGACCAGTGTGCATTCCTTCGCCGTCGATCCGCAGCGCGGCACGTTCATCCTGTTCCTGCTGGCCATCTATATCGGCGGTGCGCTGCTGCTGTTCGCCCTGCGCGCAGGAACGGTTTCCGAAGGGGAACGGTTCGCGATCACCAGCCGCGAAGGGGCGCTGGTGTTCAACAATGTGATGTTGAGCGCGATATTGGGCATCGTGCTATTGGGGACGCTGTATCCGTTGCTGACCGAAGCGTTCGGCGTGCGGGTGTCCGTTGGCCCGCCCTATTTCAATCCGGTCGGCGCGATCTTCGCGATCCCGATGCTGGTGGTGATGGCAGTAGGGCCGCTGCTGCGCTGGCGCGGGGATCGGATCGGGCGCATTCAGAAACCGGTGGTACTGATCGCGGTGCTGATGATCGGCACGCTGGTGGCGGTCGCAATTGCCGGAGATTACAGCTGGCTGGCGGTTTTCGGTTTGGCGCTGGCGGCGGGACTGTCCGTCGCGGCCGTGCTCCCCCTGCGTGGACGCAGGATGACCCGCGTGCCGATTGCAACCTGGGGCATGGTCGTGGCGCATTTCGGCATCGCCGTCGCGGTGTTCGGCATGGCGAGCGAAGCGGCCTTTACCAAGGAACGTCTGGCCGCCGTGGCGCTGGGAGGATCGACGAGCGTCGGCCCGTGGACAGTCGCGCTGGACGATGTCGTGCCGGTTGCCGGCCCGAACTGGACTGCGCTGCAGGGCAATCTGATCGCGCGTTACAAAGACGGTTCGCCGATTACGCTTACCCCCCAAGCGCGTAGTTTTACCGCCCCGCCGCAGGAAACCACCGAAAGTGTGTTGGCGACCCGCTGGAACGGACAGCTTTACGCGGTGATCGGAAAGCGCGCCGAAGACGGCCGGTGGCAGCTGCGCCTATGGTGGAAACCCTTCGTCACCTTCATCTGGTATGGCGGCATTCTGATCGCACTCGGCGGGGTACTGGCGATCGTAGGCCGGCTGACCACCGATCTCAAACGTCGCAAGGCGGAGGCTCGCATCATGCAGCGCCGCCGCGACATCGCCGCATTGGAGACGACATGACCCGATCCTGGCGCCTATGGCTGCCGCTTGGCCTGTTCGCCCTGTTTCTGGGCGTTGCAGCCTATCAGTTGACGCAGCCGAAGAACGACTTCGTCACCACCGCGATGATCGGCGATACGGTGCCCGACTTCGAACTGCCGCCCGCGGTGGAGGCGCGGCCGGGGCTCACCATCGCCGATTTGAAGGATGGTAGGCCCAAACTTCTCAACATTTGGGCGAGCTGGTGCGTGCCCTGCATCGCGGAGGCCCCGCAGTTGGAGGCGCTGGAGCAGGCCGGCGCCGAGATCGTCGGCGTGGCGATCCGCGACCGACCGGGTGACGTGGCGGCGTTTCTAAGCGACCATGGTAATCCCTACACCCGCATCGGGGCCGACGATTTGTCCGAATTGCAACTGAGCATCGGTTCTTCCGGCGTGCCGGAAACCTTCGTGATCGATGGGGACGGCGTGATCCGGTATCAGCATATCGGCGATATCCGCCCCGAACA
>JBASAR010000212.1:0-8411 GCA_049650705.1 Pontixanthobacter sp.
CACCACGCCCGACCGTGACCGCCGCCTGCTCGACCTGCCGGAACGGTGGTAGCCATGCGCTGGGGCATTATCGGTTTTGGTTGGGTCGCCCGCGATTTCGTTGCGCCGGCGATGTTGGCGGAAGGACATAGGATCGCTGCGATCGCCGACCCGTCGATCGACGCGCAAACCGCCGGCAAGGCGCTCGGTGCCCGCGTGTTCCCGGCTTACGCCGATATGCTGGCGGACGGCGGTTTCGATGCCGTGTATATCGCGACGCCCAACCATCTTCACGCCGAAGCCTGCATTGCAGCATTGGAAGCGGGCATCCCCGTCCTTTGCGAAAAACCGATGGCGGCGTCGCTGACGGATGCGGAGCGTATGGCGGACGCCGTCCGGCGAACTGGAACCTTGTACGGCACGGCTTTCGATCAGCGGCATCATCCCGCCCATCGCCGTCTGACCGACACCATCTTGGCCGGAACGATCGGACGCGTGGTGGCCATGCGGTTGGTCTATGCCTGCTGGGTCGACCCGCATTTCGCGCCCAACGCTGACCATGACAATTGGCGTATCGCCCCCGACAAGGCGGGTGGCGGGGCGGTCATCGACCTGGCCCTGCATGGTCTCGATCTGACGCAAATGCTCGTTGGGGAGCGGTTCGACACCCTGTCGATCATGTTGCAACGCAGGCTCCACGATTACGCAGTGGACGATGGCGGTATGCTGACCGCACGCACGCCATCGGGTATATTGCTGAACGCGCACACCGCTTATAATTGCGCAGAGACACTGCCGCGGCGGCGTTTGGAAATTTTGGGGGAAACCGGATTGCTTACCGCGACCGACACTATGGGCCAGACCGCTGGCGGCACGTTGACGCTGCAGGAAGCCGACAGCGCGCCGCGGGCTGTTCCCTTCGATGATGTCCGTTCACCCTTCGCCGCGCAGATTGCGGCATTCGCCGATGCCACGAATGGTCAGGTCCATGATTTCGACGTGGACCGCGATCTTGCACTGATGCGTCTGTTTGACGCCGCGCATGAGGAGGCGCGCCGATGCCTTTAAGCCATTTCGCCTGCGCCAATTGCGGTTTCTGGCAATTGCATTTCGCGCCCCCGGAATGCCCCGTCTGCGTCGATGTACGCAACGATCTTCCGGAGGACGGCTGGAATTTCCTTCCCGAAACCGACGTGGCGACCACGCATGACGGGCAATATCGCGAAGTGGCCGATGGATTGTGGGCGTTCACCACTACCCCGCATCTTGGACTTGGCGGAACGGGTTGGTTGCTGACCCGACCGGAAGGCAACATCGCCTTCGAAGCGGCGCCATTCTATTCGCCCGCGATGCTCGCCAAGATCGGCGAATTGGGCGGGATCGCCAAGCTCGCGACCAGCCATCCGCACGGATATGGCGCTTTGTTTCAATTGCAGCGCGCCTTCACGCCACCGATCGTGGCGGTGCAGAAGGACGATCTTCAATACAGCAAGGCGTTCCGCGTCACCACGCCTTTCGACGAGACGCTGGAACTGATGCCCGGATACACGTTGCACCATGTCGGCGGGCATTATGCGGGACAGGCGGCCCTGCACGACGCACCGGGCGGGCGTTTGTTCTGCGGCGACATGTTCAAGATCGATCAGGACGAAGCGGGCCGATCGACGCATATTTCTAGCCACAAGGCATTTCACAAGGACATTCCGCTAACCCATGCGGAGTTGCGCAGATATCGCGATGTCATCGCGCCGCTCGATTTCTCGTCCGTGTTGACACCGTTCGAATATGCGCCGGAGATCGGACGCGACCGGGCAGTTGCCGTCCTCGACGAAGCATTGTCGCTGCCGCCCCAGGTGAAGAGGTTCCCCGTATGAAGAAGAATGGTCTGCCATCGGATCTGCCCGATGCGGCACGCGCCTATCTCGATGCGTTTCCCGCAGGAGAGATCGTCGCGTTCCCGATCGATCCAATCGACCGGGTCGGCATACCGGTATGGATCGTCGCATTGTTTCCGGATGACGAACCTCGTCTCGGCGGGGTCATGCCCTACGGCGTCGGCTATGGCGCGGATGAGGGACAGGCCATCCTGGGCGCGATGGGCGAAATTGCCGAAATGGTGTTCCCCGCCCTGTCCCTGTCGCAGCGGCGTAAAACGCGTGGCTCCTATGCCGATCTGGTTGCCAATATCGGGGCCCGCGACATTGCCGACCCGCTGACCCTGTGCCTGCCCGCCGGATCGCCGGTCGATCGCGACACGCCGCTCGAATGGGTGGAGGCGGTGCGCCATGCGGATAACGACGCGGTGCTCGTGCCGATCGATCTGGCGGCGTATAATTCGGCGGAACTGTCGGAAGGGTACACGCCTTTCACGACCATCATTTCCAACGGAATGGGTGCCGGGCCGGATCGCGATTGGGCGGTGGGGCATGGTCTGTGCGAAATCCTGCAACGCGATGGCAATGGCCTGCTGTTCCGCGCGCTCGACCAGGGCGTGGCGCTCGATTGGCCGGACGATCTGCGCGAAGGTTCGGCCGATTTGCTGCGCCGTTACGAGGCCGCCGGTATTCGACCGATCCCCAAATTCGCAACGGACGAATTCGGCATCGCGAACGTCTATTGCGTCGGTGTCGACGAAAGCGGCGTACCGGCGGAACCGATCATGGCCTCGGCCTGCGGGGAAGCCGCCCATCCCGATGCCCATGCCGCACTGGAGAAGGCGCTCACCGAGTATGCTGCCAGCCGATCGCGCAAGGCATATGCGCATGGCGACGATGCACGTACTCGGTCGCTCAGCCCCGAAGGCTATGTCGATCGGTTCCTGGCGCAAAGCGGTGGGGCGGCCAAGAATTCGGACAATCGCGCCCTAGATGCGATGATCGAATGGCAGTCCCGCGATGCGGACACGATCCGTCGATGGCTGGCCCCCAACATGCTGGCCGAAACCACGCGGAAGCCCTTTGCCGAATTGCCACATACGCCCTGCGAAGGTGCGCGTGACCGGGGGCGGATCGCGCTGGAACGGGTGGCGGATGCAGGCTTCGATACGCTGTATGTCGATATGGCGCCCGAGGGATGTCCGATCGCGACGGTCAAGCTGATCGTACCGGGCATGGAGGTCGAAACGATGAGCTATTACCGGATCGGTGAGCGCGGTGTCCGCAAATTGATGGAAATGGACAGTCCGCTAATCACTTTCGACAATGCGAAACCGGGTATGGAACCGATACGTCTGACGCCGGACGCGCTGGATCGGTTCGGCCGGCAACCTTATTTCGACACTGCCCGAGCGGATGCGATCGTCGGGCCGCTCTACCCCCTCTACCGCGAACCCGAGGCGCATCATGCGGCCGATGCGGGGGCGAAGCGTTCATGAAACTGCGCTATGCCTACAACACCAACGGTGCCGCCAATCACCGGCTTGACGAGGCATTGCGGATGATCGCGGACAGCGGATATGATGGGGCCGCCATTACGCTGGATCATCATCACTGCGACCCGTTCGCGGAGAATTGGCGTGCCGAGGCCGAGCGGATCGGTCGTTTGCTGGACAATCTGCAACTGGATGCCATCGTGGAAACCGGTGCACGTTTTCTACTCGATCCGAATGCGAAGCACGAACCGACGCTGATCTCGCCCGAGGCCGAGGGTCGCGAGCGGCGCGTCGCGTTCCTCAATCGCGCGATCGATATCGCCGCGATCTGGAATGCCGATGCGGTCAGTTTCTGGGCCGGTGTTCCGCGTGCCGGTGTCGGGCAGCCGGATGCCCGTCGCTGGTTGAACGAAGGACTGGGCCGTGTGCTCGACCATGCCGAAGAGCGCGGAGTCGTGGCAGCATTCGAACCCGAACCGGGCATGCTGATCGAAACCTGCGGCGAGTGGGCCGAATTGCATAACACCCACCCGCGCCTCAAACTGGCGCTCGATACGGGACATTGTATCGTCAGTCAGGATATCGATCCCGCCGACGCGGTGCGCCTTTACGCCGACCATCTGGGAACCGTCGCGATCGAGGATATGGCGCGCGGTGTCCATATCCATCTGCCGTTCGGCGAAGGCGACATGGACATACCGTCGATCCTTGCGGCGTTGCAGCAGATCGGCTTCACCAAGCTCATATCGGTCGAACTGTCCCGTGAGAGTCCGCGCGCGCATGAGGCGATCCCGCAAAGCATCGCCTTTTTGGAAGAGCACGAACCGACATGAGAATCTGCTTCGTCAGCCGCCGTTTCTTCCCCGCGATCAGTGGCATGTCGATCTACGCCATCAACCTGCTGCGGCAGCTGGTCGCGCGTGGACACGACGTCACGATGATCAGCCAGTATCGCGGCGATGCATTCGGTAAAGGCGTCTATGGCGGTGGCCCACCGCCCGCCATGGATGGGGTTGAGGTTATCGGGCTGGAACAGCTGGGCGAACAGGATGGCGGGGATTTCGAACGCGACATCGCCACCATGATCGAACGGATCGTCGCCGAGCATGAAACGCGCCCCTTCGACGTGCTGCATGCGCAATATGGCTACCCTACCGGCTGGGCGACGTTGCTTGCCGGGCAAAAACTCGGCCTGCCGGTTGTCGTGTCCATCCAAGGGGGCGACGGACATTGGGTCGGTTCCTGCTGCGATTTGCACAAGCAGGCGATGATCCGTACGATCGACCATTCCGACGCCGTGCTGATCGGTGGGGAAAGTTTCGCAGCCGAGGTCCACGAACGCCTGGGCAATGCGATGGATCGATTCACCTACGTTCCCGGCGCGGTCGATACGGAGCGGTTCCACCCCGCCTCCGCCATGCCCAGCGGCGAAACTTCCATCCTCTATCATGGGCGTGTCGACCGGCGAAAGGGCGTGCTGGACTTCATCGAGGCGGCGAACGGATTGACGGGGGAATGGCGGGCAACCATCTCCGGCATCGGCCCCGATCTTGAACCGGCGAAGGCTTTGGTTGCGCAAAAGGGGTTGGGCGCGCGGATCGCATTTACCGGTTACGCGGATTATGCCGACGTGCCCGAGATATACCGTGCGCATCATATCTTCGCCTCGCCCACATATGCCGAAGGGTTTTCGAACACCATATTGGAAGCCATGGCGTCCGGTCTGGCAGTCATGTCCTGCCATGCGGTGGGCGTATCCGACTGCCTGCGCGACGGAGAGAACGGCATTTTGACGCAGCCGGGTGATATTGCGGCGATCACGGGGGCGTTGCAGCGCCTGATCGACGATGGCGCGGAACGCCGCCGCCTGGCCGATGCCGCCTTGGCCGAATGCCGTGCGACCTACAGTTGGGACGTCGTCGGCGGGATGATCGCCGGCATTTATGCGCAGGTAGCCGGCGGTGGTCCGCCCGAGCCATTCGATCCTCTCCTGCCGCAAGATTTCGACTGCCGTTTCCGTGCCGAACCGCATTTGCTGTGAACCGGATCCTGGCCGTATCCCCGCATCTCGACGATGCGGTCTTCTCTGCAGGCGGAACCTTGGCGGCGCACGTGATGGCGGGGGATACGGTACGGGTGGTTACCTGCTTTACCGGCAATGTCGAGCATCCGGCGGGGTTCGCGCTCGCCTGTCAGCTCGATAAGGGGCTTGGCGCCGAGATCGACTACATGGCGCTTCGCCGGAAAGAGGATATCGCCGCGTGCGGGGCGATCGGGGCGGAGGCGGTTCATTGGCCGTTCCTGGAAGCACCGCATCGCGGTTACGATAATGCACGCGCCCTCTTCCAAACGCCTTTGCTGCATGACGATGTGGCTGACGACATCGCAAACGCCCTTGAAGCTCAAATCGCCGCGTTTGCACCGGATCGTATCTATGGCCCGTTCGGCGTAGGTCGACATGTCGACCATATCGCGGTGCGGCGGGCGATGGAGGTCTGCGGATACAAGGGGCACGTTTTATTATGGGAGGATTATCCCTACGCCATGCGCGAAACCGTGCCGCCGCCGTCGATCGTACGTCGAACGCTGGCACCGGAATCTTTCGCGAGCAAGCGCAACGCGACCCTGGCCTATACGTCGCAACTTGGCTTTCAATTCGGGGGGGATGCCGAAGCCCGCGCCGCCTTGTGCGATTGGCGCGTGGAAGGTTTCGCGCCGTTGCGGCGCGAGAACGCCGCTAATCATTCGCAATGACCGATGCCATAGTGCGAGCCCTTCGCAAGGCGTTTGCCCAAACGATCGCCGTGTCGAATACGATGTTGTAAACACTGGCTTTTCATCCGGAACGCAGTGTGTAGCCTTTTGTTGCTAATGACTATCATTCTTAAACCTTTGTTTTTGTTTGATTTTTTCTCGTATTGCGGTATCATCACAGACAGATTTCAAACCATTTAGGAGATCCCGTCATGAATTGCGCAAACTGCAAGTTCTTTCAGAGCAATCAGTCCGAATGCCGCCGCTACGCCCCCTCCCCTGCGGAAGGCGACAAGAAGGCGCACTGGCCAACCGTATCGTCCGACGATTGGTGCGGCGAATTCGTAGCAGCTGGCGAGAACCGCAAGGTCGCCTGACCCCGCCGCACTCCCATGATATTTCGAAGGTAGAAAAGGGCGGCCACGTGCCGCCCTTTTTGCTGCTCACCGGTCAGCCGGGGTTGACGCATTCAGGTTAATGATTATCAGTCGCAACAAGCGAGGCTAATCATGATCGATCATTTGCGTAAACGATGGGCGGGGCAGGATTTCGACGAAGTCAGCGAGGCAGCGGCTTTGGGTGGTCGTTCTCGCGGTAAAGTGGCGATATGGGCGCTTGATCGGGTAATTTGCGTTCTTGATCGTTTCTCGCGTGTCCAACTTGCATCCGGACGGCCTGGTCAAGAATCTCTCACCCGCACTGAGGAAGCCCTGACCGAAATTCTGCGCGCCCTCCGCCTCGGTGACCACGTTTCGGCGCAGTACCGGGCCGCATGGCTCGTACCCGTCGATGCCGTGCCTGCTTTGATACGTGCGCTGTCGCCCCTTACCCACCTGGTTGCCGATGGCGATGGGGTCCATGCCCATACAAACCCGCGACTTTCGCCATACTTCGCGGCAAGACACACTGCCAATCCGGCGAATTGCGCCGGAACACCATCGTGTCGGCAACGCGCGTCGTTTTCTTAAGCGCTTGTAATCGTGACGTTGCGACCCGATAGGCGTCGCGACATGGCGGAGGCGGGGTTTTGAACAATAGGCATGTGACCGATCATGACGCGCCTATCGCGGCGCGCGTGTTCCTCATCATATTCGCCGTCGTACTGGCTTTTTGCGGGGGCAGTTCCCGTCATGATCTCATGCAGATCGTGGTCATGATCCCGGTCGCCATCCTGAGCGGCGCGGCAGCGCTGTATTTCGTTCAGCGACCCTATCTGAAACCGGTTGGCTGGGCATTCGGGCTGGGGGTATCGTTGGCGGTGCTGATGCTGCTGCAGCTCATCCCATTGTCTCACGGTCTTTGGGCGTCCCTTCCCGGACGGGCCGGACCGGCGGCTCTCGATACCGCATTGGGTTTGGAGCCCATGCGCGCCATGAGCCTCAATCCAGCGCGGACCCTGCATGCGCTTTTCACGACCGCCATTCCCATAGCGGCGATCCTGCTGTTCGTCGCTTTACGCGATCGGGCGCACGTCTGGGTGTTCACCGCCATCGTCGGCATCGCGGTCCTGAATGCCATCGTCGGCATTCTTCAGGAACTGGGCGGCAACGTGCCGCTCTTGTATTTTTACGCTATAACGATCGCCAAGGCTTCGGTCGGTATCTTCGCAAACCCCAACCACGCATCCGTGTTCGGCGCGCTCGCATTGATCGTCATCGCTTTGGGCGTGGTACTGCTGGGCAGCGACCGCAATCACCGCTGGTGCCGCACGGGACTGATCGCCAGCTATGTGACTGTGGTTCTGGCGAACTTCATCAACACATCGCGCGCCGGATTGCTGACGACTCTGGTGGCTCTGGTATTTACCGCGCTGTTGTTCCTCCGGCCCCATCTTGTGCGCCGGTTGGACGAAACCCGAAACCGCGCCAAGACGGCGAACAGCACATGGATCCGGGTCGCGATCGTCGGTGCAAGCGTCACGGTCGTCATTGCGTTGGTGTATCTGTTCGAACGATCGCCCGCGGTGGCACAACTGCTGGCGGAGGACCCGCTGCAGGATCTGCGCTTCCTGATAACGCCCACACTGATCGATATGGTGCAGACCTATTTCCCGTTGGGCGCAGGTTTCGGCGCGTTCGAAAACATCTATTACATCGCCGAAGAGCGTAACCTGCTCATGCGCAGCTACCTCAACAATGCGCATAATGACTGGTTGCAATGGGTGATCGAGGGCGGACTGCCCGCCGCGTTGCTGCTGCTGGCGTTCTTCTTTTTCGTCATGCGCGCCCTGTTCGGGCTGTGGCGCATGGACACGGCGCTGCCTATGCAAAACCGATCGCGCCAGAGAACGATAGCGGCCACGCCGAAC
>JBASAR010000213.1:0-1564 GCA_049650705.1 Pontixanthobacter sp.
GCTGTACGGTCATCTCGCCCGGCATGGTCAACACCGAATTCTTCGACGAAGCCAAACCCGACAAGCTGCAACCGGACGACATCGCAAACGCTGTCCTATTCGCGCTCCAGCAGCCTGCAACCAGCGCAGTTCGCGAAATCCATCTGATGCCGAACGACTGATCTCAGCCGCGTAGAACCGTTTCGCAATGGTCCAGGGCGGCATGCGCAAACCGGTGCATGTTGGCAATCCGGTCTTCCTTACCGGTGACGAGCGTGGTGGCCCATGAACCATCCGGTCCAACCATCGCGGCGCAGCTACGCCCCGGAGCGGCACCGGTGGGATGGCGGCTTCCGCCACCCGCCGATCCGCTTTCCGCCAAACCCCAATCGGCCCTGAAATTGTTCGCGATGCTCTCCGCCTGCAATCGCGCATAATCTTCCGTCGCGCCCCGCATTCCCCGGTAAGCCTCGCTGGGAAGATCGAACAACACGTCCCGCGCGCGCAAGGAATACACCACACCGCCCCCAATGAAGAAATCGAGCGCGCCGGGCACCGTCAGCAGCGCTGCCGTGACGAGCCCGCCGGTCGCCCCATCGGCAATTGCGATCGTTTCGCCGCGCGCGCGCAGCAGCGCTGCGATCCTTCCCGCTTGCCCATGCACATCCTGCAGAAATTCAGCCATCGTCCGCCATCGCTTCGTGATACTGCGTGACCGCTTCGACCACGCGGTGCATCAATGCCATACGTTCGGGTACCGACACGCTCGTTTCCGCAATCAGAACCGCGACGGCATATTGCGCGCCATCGGGTGCAGTCAGAATGCCGACATCGTTGTAGCCGGTATGCGTGGCCTGGAACACCTGCCCCGTGCCCGTCTTATGCGCGATCCGCCACCCGTCGGCGAGCCCGCCCTTCAACCGGTTCGGCCCGCTTTTGGTGTTCGCCAATATGCCCAGGAATTGGTCGGTCTGTGCCGACGGCAGCAGCGATCCGTTCGCCAGCCGCGCGAGCGCCAAAGTGATGCCGTTGGCGCTTGCCCCGTCCACCGGATCGGCCACGTATGCGTCCAGCGCGCGCTGCCGTGCGCCATCCGGTACAAGGGCGCGAATATCGTAGAAGGCCCGCCCGCGCGACAGCGACTGGTTCCACGTAAGCCCGGCGATCGTGCTCTGCATCAGCCGTTCCCCCGGGCCGAAGCGGATATCGGTCAGTTCCATTTCACGCAGCGCCGCACGCACCGCGGGCGGTCCGCCGATCCGCCGCAGCAGCCGGTCGTTGGCGGTATTGTCGCTGCTGGCGAGTGCGCGTTGCACAAGATCGCCGAACGTGGTGTCGAACACCCCGTCGCGCGCCACGATCCCGGCGATGGGTTGGTAGAACAGGGTCAGATCCTCCCCCCGAATGCGCACGCGTTCGTTCCAGTCCAACCGCCTGCGCGCCGTCTGGTCGAACGCCGCCAGCGCAACCCATAATTTGCTGACGCTTTGCTGCGGCATCAGCCGGTCCCCCTCGAACGCGATCGGCACCCCGCTGTCCAACGGCCGAACCGATATTGCGAGGGTGCCGGGGAAAGCCACCCCAT
>JBASAR010000214.1:0-2371 GCA_049650705.1 Pontixanthobacter sp.
ATACCGCTTCCACCCGAACCGCATCGTGCCCCGTCACCACCACGATATCCCGCGCGCCCGCCGCCGCGCATTGTCGCACGGCGTGTTCGATCAGCGGCGCGCCGCCAACGGTAACCAGGGGTTTTGGTGTGCCATCCTTAGCCAGTCGGCTTCCGTAGCCCGCGGCCAGGACTACGGCCTGCGTCACCGCTGCGCCGGATGGTGCGTCACTTTCTGGAATCATGCCGCCGCGAACCATGTTCCGGCAGGCGTTTCGGCCAGTCGGACCGCAGTGACATGATCTTTGATTTCGGCCGGACGATGTCTGCGGTAACAGGCGGATGGAAGCTTCAGTGTGGCACCTTTCAAGTTGGCGGCAAAATGGTGCTGTACGTTTTGATCCCATGCGCGGACGCGACTTCCTCCGCTCGCGATTGCGACTTGCACCGAACTCATTGCCTGACCATTCGTTTGCGCAACCCAACCGCTCCGCATCGCGCGAAAGCCCCTGCGATGGGGTTTACCGCATAGTATCAAAACTGCAATCGCACCGGGGGTCGATGGGGGTCGATGGGGGTCGATGGGGTGCGGTCCGGTGACGACCGTTTGTATTGCGCCGCTATGGTCACCCTGCCATGCCGATCCCCACCCAAAGCAGGAACCGCGCCGCCACGTGCCCACCGTCTGTATCGATTGCCGCTATATCGGCCCCCGGCCCAGCGGCATTGCGGAAATGGTGCAGGCATTATGCGACCACGTGCCGGCATTGGCGCCCGACCTCGATTTCCTGTTGCTGCGGCATCCGTCGCGCACCATGCCGTTGAGCAACGCGTCCAATGTGCGCGAGATGCCGGTTCGGTGGGCAGCGAACGGGCCGATGGGAATGTCGGCGCTGTCCCATGTCGCCGATTTGTCGGGCGTCAATCTGTTTCATGCGCCGTCCAACATTTTGCCGCATATCGCAATGCCGGCGATTACCACCGTTCACGATATCTTGTGGCTGACCCATCCCCGATGGTGCAACGACCGTCCTTATGAGCAGATCGAACGGCGGTTCTATAATTATGGCATTCGCCGTGCGTTACGCAAATCGGCGATGATCGCCACGGTGAGCGATGCGACGCGCGATGCGATCCTCGCATTCGATCCTGCGATCGATCCGCGCCGGATCGTGACCACCCGATCCGGCGTCTCATCCGACTTTCGAACCGCGCCGGACGCCGATAGGGCGAACGGCTTGCCGGGACAGGCGGCGGCCTCACCTTACATCCTGATCGTCGGACAAAATGCGCCGTACAAGAACCACGCGCGCGCCGTCGCCGCATTTGCGTTGGCGTTTGACGACAGGGCGGACATGCATTGCATCATGGTTCAGCGGCGGGGCGAAGATGGGGGGCGGCTGAACGCGCGGATTGCGGAACTGGGGCTGACGGACCGCATCCATGTCCGGTCACCGGTGCCTCGCGGCGAACTCGTTACGCTGTATCAGGGGGCGACCGCGCTGTTCCATCCATCCCTTGCCGAAGGGTTCGGCAATCCGTTGGCGGAGGCTATGGCTTGCGGATGCCCGGTGGTAACCAGCGACCGGTCGGCCATGGTGGAGGTGACGGATGGCGCGGCGGTCCTGATCGATCCTTACGATGTGTCCGGCATGGCGGCGGCCCTGCGGCAGGTCGCGGACGACGATGATCTGACCGCGCATTTGCGCGCTCGCGGACTTGCGCGGGGGCGTCAACTCGATTGGGGTGCCTTTGCGGCCACCAATATCGCGCTCTATCGCTCGGCCCTCAGGCGGTAGCGAGGCGTGGCAGCGTGTCGAGCATCGCGACATGCACTTGGCGGCAATGAAGGATGGACCGGACAAGCACCGCATTGAGCAGCAGCATTTCGTAGACGACATAGTAAAGCGGCGATCCTGCAATCATCGAAGCGCCCAGCGCCAGGGTCCGCATATTGGCGCCCAACAACGCGCTGCTTCGCAGCAGGGGCCGATAGGCAGCGAAGACGCGATCGGCAGCGAGGGGCCGGCAGGGCGTGTGGGCGATTGCGGCGAACCAGGTGCTCGCATCGCGGCTGCGGGGGACGAGAAGATGGCCGAGCGTCCGGTACATATCGGCGATTGCGTTTCGTCCTTCGCTCGCCGAGCCTAGCCATGGGGTGCCGTAGACCATGAACCTGTATTGCCGCCGCTGGGTTTCGTAATGGATGGCCTGTACGATCCGGCTCGCTGCCGCCGCCACCGCAAGCACCCAGCCCCAACCCCCAATCTGGTGCGAAAGGATGACGCCGAGCGCGCCGTAAAGGACCAGATGGCCGCCATAATCGGCCAGTCCGTCGATCAATTCACCCCTGGGCCCGGCCCGGCCCGTCAAACGCGCCAGATCGCCATCCG
>JBASAR010000215.1:0-1503 GCA_049650705.1 Pontixanthobacter sp.
GTTCACACGCTTGCATCGCAAGGCGCGATAGGGGAGATGCCGGTCCGCGACAATCGATCGAATGATCGCAAACGAAAGGAAGCCCGATGGCCGTGAAAGAACTGACTGGGGAAGAACGCGCCGCGACCATGGCGCAGCTGCCGAACTGGACCTTGCGCGACGATGAAAAGGCGATCGAGTGCGGGTTCGAATTCGCTGATTTCGTGTCGGCTTTCAGCTTCATGACAAGCGTCGCGATTTTGGCCGAAAAACACGATAATCACCCCGAATGGTTCAACGTGTACGACAAGGTCGAGATCACGCTGACCACGCATGACGTGCCGGGGGAAGGCAGCGGACTGTCGCAACGTGACATGGATCTTGCCATGGCGATCGACGCCTTGCTGCAATAATATCGTGGAACGCGGCGCGGCATCGTACGTTGGTCGACTATAGAAACGATAGGAAAGACAAACATATGACCAAGCACAACGCCGATCTCGCCCACGCCATCTTCAGCACGCATGACGGTGCAGACCGGGCCGTTCGCGAATTGAAGGAAGCGGGCGCCAGCAACGACAACGTCTCCATCGTCGCCAAAGAAGATGGCGAAACGAAAACGACCGATGGTTCTGGCGCGGAAGCGGCGAAGGATGTCATCGGTAAGGGTGCATTGGGCGGCGGTATCGGTGCACTTCTCGGTGTAGCGGCATTGGCCATCCCCGGCGTAGGGCCATTGGTCGGCGCAGGCGCCATCGCGGCAGCCGCAACCGGCGGGGCCGCCGTGACCGGCACAGTGGTCGGTGTCGCAGCCGGTGCCATAGCCGGTGCGTTGGAAGATCATGGTGTCGGCAAAGCGGACGCCGAATATTACGAGCGTGAACTCAACAATGGCGGCATTCTTGTCACCGTCGACACGAAGCATGCCAACATGACGATGGCACAGGCCAACGAAATCCTAGCACGCGGTGGTGGCCATTCGAGCACAATGCGCCGCATGTAATCTGCGACTTGAATATGGGAGAATTAACGGGGTGGACGCAAGTCTGCCCCGTTTTTCATATGGGCGATAAACTTACTGTCCCAAGGGACGCAGCGACGTGCGCACTTCCTTGCGGACGCGGCCCGGCATCCAGCGGGCGGCGAACCCGATGCGTTTGGCTGTCTTCCCGACCAAAGTATGCAGACGATTACCATGCACCGCGGCCCATGCGGCCTCCGCCACGGCTTCGACCGGCGTTATCTCCAAACCGGCGGCCTGTACCCGCGTCCTGATCGCTTCATTGCTGCCGTGATGCGGCGCATGTTCCAGCAGCGGCGTGTCGATAAAGCTGGGGCAGATCGACCGAACATGAATACCATGCTCCGCCCATTCGCCGTCCAGACTTTCCGTAATACCGCGAACGCCGAATTTTGTCGCGGTGTATACGGACGAACCCGGCGTGCCGTAGATACCCGCCGCACTCGCAGTATTGAGCAAACACGATCCCGGCGCGCTGCGTTTCAGGAAGGGGAGGGCGGCTT
>JBASAR010000216.1:0-19636 GCA_049650705.1 Pontixanthobacter sp.
ATGCCGCTCGGGGTCGCATGACTGACCGCGAGCGCCGGCGCCAACACATCCGTTGTCAAACGGCATCTCGTCATCGTGCTGACGATCGCCCCCACCTGTGTCGCGCCATACGGGGCGATGAGATCGCCGGGATCGTAGTCAGCCGGTTTGTCACGAAGGGTCCGACAATAGGAAGGCAGAGAAAACATGCGCTTTTCACAATATAAGCTTCGTTTTTGGCTGATCGAATTTATTCTTAAATTCATGAAAGTGTCGCCATACAGTCGCGAAACATGCATGTAATTCCGGTAGGAGCCCTTCTAAACGATCTAGGGGTTTACCATGCACAAGCGCCACATTTTCAATATGTTGCTCGGCTCGGCCACGGCAATCGTACCTTTTCAGATGGCGCACGCGCAGTCAGCCGCGCAGCCCGGCGACAGGCAGTTGGAGACGACGGCAGAGGACAATGTAATCATCGTAACCGCACAGAAAATCGAACAGCGCGCCACCGATGTGCCGATCACCATTTCCGCCGTCGACGGCGAACAGATAAAGAGGCTCGGCGTAAGCGATCTAGACGAATTGTCGAACTATGTTCCCGGCCTCAACATACAGGAACAAAGCGCCAATAACCCCGGCGTCGTCATTCGCGGCATCACGTCCGATTCCGGCTCGTCGCAGCAGGGACCGCGGGTCACGCTTTATTACAACGGTGTCGATATCTCACGCTCGCGCGGATCCTATCAGGCGATCTACGATCTCGAACGGGTCGAGGTGATCAAAGGGCCTCAGGCGACATTGTTCGGCACTGCCTCCGCCGTTGGCGCGATCAGCCTGGTCTCGGCCAAGCCACGCCCCGGCTTCTCCGCCCAATTCACCGGTGGATACGGCAATTTCGATCAAACGCTGGCATCCGGTTACGTCAATGCAGGATCCGACATCATTTCCGGCCGCGTGGCTTTCGAAAGGCGTACGCGTGATGGGTATGTCGAGAACCTGGCTCTTTCGCAGGAGGACGAGCTATATTCCCAAGACCAGCTCGGGGTGCGCGCTTCGCTGCGTCTTGCGCCAACTGACAGGTTCCTGGTCGATCTGATCGGCACCTATGATCGACAGCGAAATGGCGGCACGCCTTTCGTTTCAGGCACCTTTCCAACCGAGGCGGGACCTGCCGACCCGTTCGGCTCGGCAAATCTGGGCGGATCGCCCTTCTCGGCCGAAGCGCTCGGCAATGCGCAGCTCGGCCTGGTCCGCAATGTTTACGATGTGAACCTGACGGCAACCTACGATCTGACCGATAGCTTGGGTTTCACGACTGTGAACGGCTATCGCGAATTCGACAGTGCCGAGGTCTTCGACGCCGATGGATCGGCGGCACCTTTCCTCGAATTTGCTGAGATAGCAACCGGGCACCAGGTCAGCCACGAAGGGCGTTTCACCTATTCCGACCCCACTTGGCGCGCGGCGTTCGGTTGGAACTTCTTCACCGAAACCGGCCGCCAAACGGTGCCATTCTCCACGGAAGAAGGCTTGTTCCTCCAATGTCTAACGCTGGTGGCCACACCAAACCCGCTTATTCCAGGGATACCGTGTGTTGCCCCGGATGGCAGCGTGCCCGCCCTTCAGGTTACCGGACTGGCAACCGGTGGCGCCGTAGCGGCGATCCCCTATAGCTCGACCTTCGAAAATCAGGGGAGCAACGATACTTATTCGCTGTTCGCCGACGTCACGTGGATCGTCACGGAAGCGCTGGAACTGACCGCGGGCGGGCGCTTGCTGATCGAAGATCGGCAATCCGGTTACGTATCGGACGTGCCGCGTTCGGTACTTTCGGGCGGACCCTCGCTCATTCCTGGCCAAGTGAGCACGTTTGGCGAAACATTCGAGGCAAGCCAAAGCTATGACGCGTTTCTACCGCGCGTGAACGCCCTATACCGTATCAGCCCGGACCTCAATGCGTTCGCCACCATCTCTAAAGGCCGCCGCTCCCCCGTGGTCCAACTCACTGCCCGGCGATTAGCGGACGGTTCCGCCGCGCCCAATCTCCAGCTGGTTCCCGAAGAGACAGTCTGGAACTACGAGGCGGGTCTGAAACTCGGCACCCGCGCATTGTCCGGATCGCTGGGCGTTTATTATCAGAAATATGACGGTTTCCAGGTCAGCGTGCTGCAGGAAGACGGCACTTCGCGAACCGAAAGCGCGGGGACTGCCAGCAACCTGGGCGTGGAAGCGGAAATCACGGGTCGCCCGACCGATTGGCTGCAAGTATTCGGGAATGTTGGATATATCGATGGCGGGATCGACGAAGGCAACGATTTCGCCCCGCAATTTTCCGGTGCGCGTTTCCGCCTTCAGCCCGAATGGCAAGCGGCGGCGGGATTCACGATTGACGCTCCCCTTGGCGGCGGTGCCCGTTTGTTCGCGACGCCCTCGGTCACTTACCGCAGCCGTATATTTTTCGAAGTGCCCAACAATCCGCTCATCTCCCAGGGCCCGGTAACACTGTTCAATGCTCGTGCCGGCGTCAGTTTCGCCGACGAACAGTTTGAAGTCGCGGGCTTCATCAGGAACGCTTCGAACGAAAACTATTTGCTGGATGCCGGCAATACGGGTGGCGCGTTCGGTATTCCCACTTTCATTCCCGCCGAACCGCGCTTCTACGGTATTCAAGTCACTGCACGATTGGGGCAATAGAGGCGGTCGGCAATAAAAAAGGGGCTCGTGACTGTAATGGCGATCACGACAGACAGGCGCGGCGCACTTGGTCTGCTGGGCGCATCGGGCGCATTGGCGCTTCCCGGCTGCGCCACTATTCCCGATGATTTCGGTCCTGTCCGCTTCGCCCACGGCGTAGCAAGCGGCGATCCGGCAGCCGATGGCGCCGTTATCTGGACGCGAATAAGTGTAGGCGATACTGTTTCGTCGGACGTACCAGTTCGCTGGCATGTCAGCGCGGCCGCCGGCGACGAGCCGGTGGCCAGCGGCTCGGCCATCGCTGCAGTCTCGGCGGACCGGACAGTGAAGGTCGAACTTGCGGGTCTGCAACCCGGTCGCGACTATTGGTATCGGTTCGAGGGACCGGACGGCAATTTCTCTCCTGAAGGCCGCTTCCGAACTTTGCCCGTGGGCGCAGTACGCGACGTAGTTTTTGCTATCGCCTCGTGCCAGCTTTACCCCGGCGGATATTTCAACGCCTATGCCGATATGGCCCGATTGGACCGCCTTGATGCAGTACTGATGTTGGGCGACTATATTTATGAATACGGGCAGGAAGGGTATGGCGGTGAAATCGGCCGCCAGCTGGGACGATTGCTCGACCCCCCGCACGAGATCACGACGCTCGATCATTATCGTCGCCGCCACGCGCAGGTAAAGGCCGATCCCGACATGCAGGCAGCGCATGCCCGCGCCGCGTTCATCTGCGTTTGGGACGATCATGAGACCGCAAACGACAGCTGGATCGGAGGGGCACAGAACCATCAATCAGAAACGGAAGGCAATTGGCAGTCGCGCAAGGCCGCGGCCATGCAGGCTTATTTCGAGTGGATGCCCATCCGCTCTCCCGCAGCCGGTAGCGGCCGGGAAGCCATCTATCGTAGTTTTGAGTTCGGCAACCTTGCAAGCCTGGCAATGCTGGAGACGCGTCTCGTCGCCCGCACGAAGCCCGTCGAGTATGACGGCGAAACAGGCGACGGCGCCGCCTACGCACGGCTATTGACCCAGATTGCCGATAAGGACCGCGAACTGGTTGGAAGGAATCAGCAGGAGTGGCTGGAAAAGGTTCTGTCGGGTTCCGTCGCCGCCGGGAAACGCTGGCAGATCGTCGCCAACCAGGTGATCATGGCGCGCGTTACGGGTCCCGATCTCGAAGCAGGGCTTGGAAAAGAAGCGTACGACACTTTTCATGCCAAGCTGCCCCCGATATGGCAGGGCAACATCACTGCGGCGCAGGCAGGTTTTCGGGCGGGGCTGCCTTTCAATCTCGATGCATGGGACGGGTATCCCGCAGCGCGCGATAGGCTGCTGAAATCGCTACGGTCCACTGGCGCTCAGGCCATCGTTCTAGCGGGCGACAGCCATGCCGGTTGGGCCAACAATCTGCATGACGATGCGGGCAACTTCGTCGCGCTGGAAGCCGGTTGCACCGCAGTCACCAGCCCGTCCTACGGATCCCTGCTGCCTGGTATCGGCCGCTACATCGAACAGTCCAGCGAAGAGGTCGTTTACTGCAACCAGGACCTCAAGGGTTACTCGCTGCTCACTCTGACTTCAGAAAGCGCGACAGTGGAATTCGTCACCGTAAGTACCGTATTGGCGAGAGATTTCAGCAGGAATGTCGATCGTTCTTTCGCCGCGGGTGTCGGCTCCTCTTTCGGTCCATGGCATCCAGCGGCCGCGTAGTTTCAAAGCCGAGAAGAAATCGAGGGCGATCAATTCTGCATGGTGTCATCGATACTCCTGGGCATCGCATCCTGCCAATCGATGATGGCGCTACGCCTTGATCTATCCCGTCCCTTGCGGATCGTAGCGGATAGGACGGCGCGCTGTCGAACGGCGAAGCAAATGCGTGTCGCGAAAAGGTTGATCGCGCGTTGCAGGTACGAGTGCGCGCAGGAACTGAACCGTCGATCTGTTCCACGGAAACCCCGCGGCCCTGGCCTGGCAATCCGAGGATGCCAGACGCAGCGCACCGGCGCCACTTCTCGTCCGAAGACAAGATCAGGATCGTGCTGGATGGCCTGCGCGGCGAAGACAGCATTGCCGAGCTGTGTCGCAAGGAAGGCATCGCCCAGAGCCTGTATTACGTGTGGTCGAAGGAGTTCATGGAAGCTGGCAAGCGCCGCCTGGCTGGCGACACTTCGCGCGCGGCGACGACCAACGAGGTGAAGGATCTGCGGCGTGGGTCCCGCGATCTGAAGGAATGTGTCGCCGATCTCACTCTGGAGAACCGTCTGCTTAAAAAAGCATGCTGGCGGATGGGGGAGCCCCAAGAATGAGGTATCTCGCAATCGAGAAGCCGCAAGATCATCAGGCTGGTCGAGCAATCGCACCTGCCAGCCAAGCGCACGCTGGATCAGCTCGGCATCCCGCGGCGGACCTTCTACCGCTGGTATGACCGATACCGGACAAGCGGGCCGGAGGGGCTGGAGGATTGGGCATCGGCGCCGACCCGGGTGAACGAGATGTAGCAGACGGACTTTACCTATTTCAAGATCATCGGCCGGGGCTGGATGTATCTATCGACGGTGCTGGACGATTACTCGCGCTACATCGTCGCCTGGCGGCTGTGCAGCACGATGCGGGCCGGTGACGTTACCGACACGCTGGATATACCGCTGGCAGCCTCACGTTGCGATCAGGTCCGCGTCGAGCACAAGCTCCGGCTGCTGTCTGACAACGGTCCAAGTTACATCGCCGACGAACTGGCCGATAACATCAAGGCGCAGAAGATGAGCCACGTGCGCGACGCTCCGTTCCACCCGCAGACCCAGGGCAAAATCGAACGCCGGCATCAGACCCTGAAGAACCGCATCCTACTCGAGAACTACTTCCTGCGCGGCGATCTCGAGCAGCAGATCGAGGCGTTCGTCGAGCACTACAACCACCAGTGCTATCATGAGAGCCTGAACAATGTGACGCCCGCCGACGCCTACTTCGGCCGCGCCGCAGCCATCATCGAACAGCGAGAAAAGATCAAACGCAAAACCATCGAACAAAGGCGTTTGCGACACAGCAGATTTGCCGCCTAATATAAACTCACAAGACGAGGCCGATGCTCCGCTAATCTAAGCAGCCGTCAGTGCCAAATGTTTTGACGACGGACACCGATAAGCATCGGCGCCCAGGTTGCCGGTTCCGGCACCGCGGCAGCTTTCAGGTCGCCGCATTGGCGTCTCGAATGACCGATATTCGGGCGCAAATCCGTCATTCAACCGAAGCCTTCGCCGCCCTTAGCAGTGCTCCAATCCGGTCCCCTTGAGCGACCAGCTCAGCAAGTTGGTCTTTCATCGCGCCTGGATCCTGCGGCACGTCTGGCGGACTTCGCCAAGATCGTCGAACTGCTGGATGCAAAGGAGGCAAGCTTCGTCTCGGTAACCCAGGCGTTCAACACCACCAGCAGCATGGGACGGCTGACATTGAACGTGCTGCTATCCTTCGCCCAGTTCGAGCGCGAGGTCACCGCCGAACGCATCCGCGACAAGATCGCCGCTTCCACCGCCAAGGGCATTTGGATGGGAGGGACCCAGCCTGCTTCTAGGGCTACTGTTCGACACCCATGGCCGCAAGATGACCGCGGGTCATGCCAACAAGAGGAAGCGGCGCTATCACTATTATCTCATTTATCGCACCGGTTTGGTGCCGAACGGCCCGCCATCAAGACCCGAGCAGGCAAACAGACGAAGATGGTGGTTCAGGCTGCTGGCGCACCGCCCATCAAAATCGATTGCAAGCTTGTAAAGCTGCTTGGCGAAGCCATCGCGGTGCGCGAGATGCTCATTGAAGGAATGTCGCTGAATGGTGCAGCAGAAGCTATCGGTAGCAGTCCGGCCTAAACCGCCCGAAAGGCGCGGATCGGGTGGCTGACGCCGCGCATCGTATCCGCGATCGTCGAAGGACGGCAGCCTGCTTCCGTTATGCGCCAGATGCTGAGCCAGGCTAGCAACTTACCGCTCGACTGGAATGCGCAGCGGCAGGTTCTCGGGTTCGACGCTGTTGATGCGGACTGATTGGTGCAGCTAGTATTTGGCGTAGGTTGCCGTCCATCTGATTTTTGAACGTTCACCGCTTCGCAAATACGAAAAAACCGCATCGAGCAGCGATGCAAATTCCCTCAGTGCGAATACCGAATATACGGCTTCGGAGGCATAACCGTAGAAATGAACCGCTTCGTCTGGCAGGTTTAGTCTTTGTGTTCGGTAGCACGAGTCTCATCGTGCTAAACGCCCGTTATGTCGGGACAATATCTGTGCTTAAGTCCGTGCTAGGGCACCGTTATAGAACGATAAAATGGTTGGTGCGCCCGGCAGGACTCGAACCTGCTGCCTCAAGATTAGAAGTCTCGCGCTCTATCCAGATGAGCTACGGGCGCGCACCGGTTTCACGGCGCGGGCGGGGGTAGGTTCGGGGGCGGCGGGCGTCAACGCTATTCGATGGCGGCGGCATCTGCGCCATCATCTGCATCGATCAACACCAGTTCGGGCGTCAACTTCAGGCGCGCCGCCAAAAGCTCCATATCCTTCTCGTTCGGCAAACCGAACAGATCGCGTTGTTCCGCCTCCAGCCGCAGGATCAGCCGTTCGTCCTCCACATACAGCGCGCTTGCGTTCAGAAGTGCGTGCGAGCGTCCGCCGAGGCGGCGGCACAGGCGGATCGCCAGACCCCAACAGATCGCTTCTTCCAGTTGTGCTTCATCCGTAAGCTCGCGCAAGGCGTCCGGCAGATCGCACTCGTTCTTGTTCGCCGCGACCGTCGCTGCCATCATCGCGCGGCCGGCGGCGCTAACATCGATCCAGCGTTTGTGCAGCGCCCAGTCCATCGCCAACGCGGTGCGCAGATTGGGTTCGATCTGCATCGATGCGAGCGCCAGCATGGTCGCCGACAGGCGCAGCCGTTCGGACGCGTCTTGCGCCCCGCCCGCGCCCCGATCCCGCAGGACGGTGGCCGCGCCGACCGTCCATGCCGCGATCCGCGTCGCCAGAAGGGGCGGCGTTCCACGCGAGTTCGCAAAATCGCCGATACCTGCCAGCAACGGGTCCTGACCGCGTGCGAAATCGGGGAGCGCATCGGTCATCACCCCTTCGCGCAATCCCCAGGATGAAAAGACGACATGGCGGGGCCGCAGCCGGTCGAGCAGCACACCCAGAAGCACACCGGCATCGGGCAGATAGGCCGCGCGCATGGACGTGATGCGGGGGTTGGCGGCGAGATCGTCCGGCGACATGGCGGCCAGGCGCCCCACCAGCCGACGGACCTTTTCGGCCGGCAGGTGATATCCGTGCGGATCGCTCAACGGATAATCGCGGGCCATCATCGCCACGACCGCCATGGCGCGCCAGGTCCCTCCCACCAGATAAAGGGCGTTCGTATTGTCCGCTCCGAACGGCACGCCCGCCATCATCCCCGCGAGGTTGGCCGCCAGGTCTGCGCCGTCCGCGCCGCGATGATCGTGCAGCCGCAACGTGCCGAGCGGCAAACTGACATTGCGTCCCGATGCACCATCCGACAATTCGGCCAGTTCCAGACTGCCGCCACCCAGATCGGCCATGATACCGTCCGCCTGCGGAAAGGCGCCGATCACACCCATCGCGCCGATCCGCGCCTCGTCCCCCCCGGTCAACAGGCGGGGCGCGAAACCGAGTGCGCGGACTTGGTCGAGAAACTCTGTGCCGTTCGATGCCTCGCGCACGGCGGCGGTCGCGACCACATCCACATGCGGTACGTTCCATTCGCGCAGCAGCAGGGCGAACCGGCGCAGTCCGCGCATGGCCAGATCGATCGCATCGGGCGCGAGCGCGCGCGTATCGGCAATCGCGCGGCCCAGCCGGGCGGTCACTTTTTCGTTGAACAACACGGTCGGCGCGCGCGACGCCCCGCCATACACCACCAGCCGCACGGTGTTCGATCCGATATCGATGATCGCCCGTTCCGCCCGGTTGCCGGAAAACATGCCGTCGCGATCGACACTGGTTTTGGAAGCCATCAGCCGTCCCCCTTGCGCAGCACCAGATCGGGCACATCGCCCGGTTCCAGCGCCTCTCCGCGCCCGGATAGGGACGGGTTGGTCATGAAATAAAGGTGGCAGTTGAACGCCCGGTCCCCCGCCGCCATCCGGGCGTAATTATCGTCGCTGCGCAATTCCCAGCTTTGTTCGGTGTCCAGCAGATTGGCGAGCAGCACCTGTTGCAGCACCTGGTCGTGAACCGTGCGGTTCCGGATCGGCACCAGCACCTCGACCCGGCGGTTGAGATTGCGCGACATGGCGTCGGCGGATGCGATGAACAGCTTCGCCCGTTCGCTTGGCAGACGATATCCGTTCGCGAAGGCCCAGATGCGGCTATGTTCCAGAAACCGGCCGATAATGGATTTGACGCGGATGTTGTCGGACAGGCTCGGCACGCCCGCACGCAGCGAACAGATGCCGCGCACGATCAGCTGCACCTCCACCCCCGCCTGGCTGGCCGCATAGAGCCGGTCGATCACGCCGCGATCGGTGATCGAATTCATCTTCGCCCAGATCGCGGCCGGCCGCCCGGATTTCGCATTCTCGATCTCCCGATCGATATGGGTATACAGCGCCTCGCGCAGGTCGATGGGCGATATTGCCAGCATCTTCAGGCTGCGCGGCTCGACATAGCCGGTGACGAAATTGAACAGCTTCGCCGCGTCGCGCGCGAATTTGGGGTCGGCGGTGAAGAAACTGAGATCGGTGTATATTTTCGCGTTGATCGGATGGTAATTGCCGGTCCCGAAATGGCAGTAGGACCGCATGCCGGTGTCTTCGCGGCGGACGACCATGGACACTTTGGCATGCGTCTTCCAGTCGACGAAGCCGTAGATCACCTGCACCCCGGCGCGTTCCAGCTGGCTGGCCCATAGCAGGTTCTGTTCCTCGTCGAAGCGTGCTTTCAATTCGACCACGGCGGTCACCGCCTTGCCGTTTTCCGCCGCCGCGATCAGGGCGGCAACCACGCTCGACTGCTGGCCGGCGCGGTACAGCGTCTGCTTGATCGCGACCACATCGGGATCGTTCGCCGCCTGACGCAGGAAATCCACCACCACCTCGAAACTTTCATAAGGGTGATGGATGATCAGGTCTTTTTCACGGATCGCGGAAAAACAGTCGCCATCATGTTCCATGACCCGTTCGGGAAACCGCGGCGTATAGGCGGGAAATTTCAGATCGGGCCGATCTTCCGCGACGATATCGGACAAGCCTTCGATGCCGATCAACCCGTCCGTTTCCAGCAGCATCGCACCCTGCGCGCCCAATTGTTCGCGCAACAGTTCCGCCGCCTGCGGATCGAAATCGCTGTCCAGTTCCAGCTGGATGACCTGTCCGCGCCGCCGCCGCTGGATTGCGGACCGGAACGTGCGGGCGAGATCCTCCGCCTCCTCCTCGATCTCGATATCGCTGTCGCGCAGCACCCGGAAGGCGCCGTCGCCATTAATCGTAAAGCCGGGAAACAGATGATGCGCGAACCGGCTGATCAGGCTCTCCATGCCGATATAGACCGCCGGCGCATCGTCGGCTGCGTCCCCTTCGCCGGGCGGGACCTTGATGAAGCGTGGCAGGCCGGACGGGATGAGGATGAGTTCCACGATATCCTCCCCCCTGCTCTCATTGGCGCTGTCGCTGGCGCCGTCGCGGGTCAGCGCGAACAACACGCCGATGCCCTCGTTGGACACGAAGGGGAACGGATGCGCGGTGTCGACCACCTGCGGGGTAATGACCGGCGCGATTTCTTCCTGGAAATAGGCCTTGAGCGCATGGTGCGTATGCGCGTCCACGCGGCGTCCGTCGGCGATGACGATGCCGGCATCGGACAGCCCCTCGCGCAACTGGCTCCAGCTTTGCTGTTGCTGCCTATTGATACCCCGCACCCGGTCGCGGATCGCCGCCAGTTGCTGCGGCGGGCTGCGGCCGTCGATCGACAGGCGCCCGATCCCGCGTTGCGCCTGTCCGACCAGACCGGCAACGCGAATCATGATGAATTCATCGAGATTGCTGCCGGAAATGGACAGGAAACGCAGCCGTTCCAGCAACGGGTAATTGGTATTGTCCGCTTCTGCCAGAACGCGTTCGTTGAAAGCGAGCCAACTCAATTCGCGGTTGATATAACGGAGCGGCGCATCGGTCATGTCGGGCGAGGCGCTTTCGCCGTCATGATCGGAAGGATGCAGGCGGGGCGAGATCGGGCGCTGATCCGGCGCGGCATTTTCGATGGCGACCTCCCACGGCAATTCTCGATGGCGCCATGCCGATCGCGGGCGGTTTAGTCCATGCCGTTATGCGGCATTACCGCTTGGCGAAACGTGTTCCGGAATTGAATTCGCCCGCCGCCAGCATCGTCATCGCGCGTTTGGCGAGATGCCGGGAATCGACCCAATCACCGGTTGCCGTTTCCAGTTGCACGCGATCGTCATGGCGCAGCACCGCGTCGAATGCGGCGCGGGCTTCGGCAATGCGCCCTTCGCGTGCATGGGCAATGCCCAGGTTGATGAGCCGCGCGGGATCGTCCGCTTCGATGCGCGTGTTGGCTTCGATGCTGCGAATGGCCGCATCGTTTCGTTCGGCCGTCAGCTCCTCGAACCCGACGTCGGCCGGTTCGACCGGCGCGATCGGCATTTGCAGGAGGGAAATTGCCGCCACCGCTATCGAAAATTGCATCATCGTTCTCCTCTACGATCGTTTGTTACACGATCGTCATAGAACTGCAACAAAAATGACTTCCTTGTGTCATATGATCGTAACAGGCCGCAAATTCGCCAACTGAAACCATACCGTCACATTCCATTCAAACTGTCATGAACGATCGGTAACCGATGATTCGAAGCAGCGAAGGCACGCTGTTCGCGAACGCAATTCATCGTAAGAAGGGGCTACCACCCGTGACAGTTTCCCATCGTTCCCTGATCCTCGGTTGCAGCGCTCTGGCATTGGCCGGTTGCGGCGCCGAAGAGATTATTTCGCCCGGCACCGGCGGCAATGTCATCATCAACAACCCGGCCCCTACACCGACCCCCACGCCGCCCCCGCCCCCGACCACCACATTGGTGACGCCGGCCGCCGGCTGCCCGACGATCAGCGACGCCGCCGGTCTGACCGACGACGGCACGATCACCGGCCCGACCGGCGAATATCGCGTCTGCACCCTGCCCGCGCGCTTCACCGCATCGGCCAATCTCCCCTATATCGACGGGTTGCTGTATCGCATGAATGGCCGGGTGGATGTGGGGACCGATGGCGGCCCGTCGGACGATGACAGCGATGGTGCGGACGACACCAATGTCGAACTCAGCATCGATCCGGGCGTCATGCTCTATGCCAGCGGATCGTCGTTCCTGATGGTCAATCGCGGCAATACCATCAATGCGGTCGGCACGGCGGAACGCCCGATCATCTTCACCAGCCGCGACAATGTGCTGGGCCTCAACAACGAAAATTCTTCCGGCCAATGGGGCGGCGTGGTTCTGGCCGGCCGTGCGCAGGTGACCGACTGCATCGCTCCGGGCGCGACTCCGGGCAGCATCAATTGCGAACGCCAGGTCGAAGGCGCGGCGCAACCGGCGGTGTTCGGCGGCACGACCAACGATGACAGTTCGGGCAATTTGGAGTTCGTGCAGATCCGTTATTCCGGCTTCGTCCTGTCGGGCGACAACGAACTGCAATCGCTGACCACCGGCGGGACCGGATCGAACACCGTGTTCAACAATGTCATGAGCTACAACAGCTCCGACGATGGGGTCGAATTCTTCGGCGGCACGGTCCGTATGAAGGGGCTGGTCGTCGTCGGTGCGGAAGACGATTCCATCGATACCGACACCGGCGTGAAAGCGACGCTGCAATATGTCGTCGCGGTCCAGCGCGACGAAGTGGGCGACGGCATCATCGAGGCGGATTCCAACAACGGGCTGGAAGATCAGACCCCGCGCCAGAACACGCTGATTTCCAACGCCACCTTCATCCAGCGGCGCACCAACGATCAGGCGATCCGCATCCGTGGCGGCACCGATTACGGTCTGTTCAACACGCTGGTGATCGACGCATCGCAGGGCACGCCCTGTCTGCGGATCGATCTGCCACAGACGACGCGTGGCGCCGATAACGGGCTGGACGACAACGGCCCGCCCCGTTTCGAAAGCGTCAATTTCGACTGCGACACCGGCTTTCGCGATGGGAGCGGCGGCGTGACGGCAGCACAGGCGCAGGACATTTTCGAGGCAGGCAGCAACAACGACGCCGCCTATTCGAACTCGCTGACCATGACCTATCTCAATGGCGCCACCGAAGACGCGTTGAGCCCGTTCGACGTCACGGCGATATCGATGTTCTTCGACGATGCCGATTTCGTCGGTGCGGCGCAGGCTGGCGACACCCGTTTCGAAGGATGGACCTGCGACAGCGCGGCAATCACCTTCGGCAACAATTCGGGATCGTGCCTTTCGCTCCCGGTCTATTGACCCGCACGCCGATATGAAGGGGGGGAGGTCGCCACCATCCGGGTGGAAACCTCCCCCGATATGCAAATGACGATACGATGAAGGGGCCCGCACCGATGGCCACGACCAAGCGATTGGCAAGTCTGCTGCTGTTTACGACGGCACTGACATTTCCACATGCCGCAATGGCGCAGATCGCCGATCCCGATGGGGAAACGTCGGAAAACGATCCGCTGGGCGTCGAGGAACCCGACGGCATCGGGTCGGACGAACAGCCCGTGGAGGAGGCGGATGTCTCCATTCCCGGCAACACCATCGTCGTCACCGGTCGGCGTGATCGCGATATCACGCGCAGCGCATCGCAGGTCGTCACGGTTCTGACGCAGGAAGAAATCGCGCGGACCGGCGAAGGCGACATCGCCGGCGCTCTGGGCCGCACCACCGGCCTGTCGGTACAGGGCAACGGCTTCGTCTTCGTGCGCGGCCTTGGCGACCGCTATTCGCTGGCACTGCTCAATGGCCTGCCCCTCCCCTCGCCCCAGCCCTTGAGCCGGGTCGTGCCGCTCGATATCTTCCCTACCAACATCGTCGCATCATCGTTGGTCCAGAAAACCTATTCGGTGAACTTTCCCGGCGAATTCGGCGGCGGGGTCATCAATCTGACCACCCGCGCCGTGCCGGACGAAGCATTCTTGAAAATCAGCGCGGGCATCAGCGGCGATACGCAGACGACCCTGTCCAGCGGGCTCGACCATTTCGGTTCCGATCTCGATTTTCTGGGCTTCGACGATGGGACCCGCGATGTGCCGCCCGCGCTGCAGGCGTTTTTCGACAGCGGCGCGCGCCTGTCCGACATCGATGTCGATCAGCAGGCGATCGCGCGCGAACTGGGCAATCCCAACCTGGTGCTGGCGCAGGACATCCAGCGGCTTTCCCCCAACTTCTCCGGCGGCCTGACCGCCGGCGACGCGTTCGATTTTGGCGATGACGGACGCTTCGGCGTGGTCGCCACCGCGTCCATCAGCAACAAATGGCGCAACCGGTCGATCACTGCCCAAACGGCGGTCAATGCCGATCTCGACCTCGATACCGATTTCCGCGATTTCGTGACCGACAATCGCGTGCTGGTGAACGGCCTGCTCGGTCTGGGGCTGGAGCTGGGCGAACACCGGTTTCGCTTCACCAATCTGTACATCCGCGACACGCTGAAACAGACGCGGCTATCGCTGGGCGAGGATTTTCAGGACGACGACAGCGAATTCGAACAGGACACCGCCTTCTACGAACGGCAGCTGATCGACAGCCAGCTGGTCGCCGAAATGGAGTTCGGGGATTTCGACGTCGATCTGCGCGCCGGTTATGCGCAAACCGATCGCGAGGCACCGTTCGAATACAATTTCACCTATGTCCGCACCAACAACGCCAATGATCCGCTGGGCGACCGGTTCATCAACGTGCTGGACCGGCAGACCGGGACGGCATCGGTCGCATTTTCGGACCTTACGGAAAAACTGTATTACGGCGGCATCGATCTGTCCTACCCGGTGACCGACTGGCTGCGCCTGACGACCGGCTATGCCTATACCGACACCGGCCGGCGCTCCACTCGCCGCGAATTCCTGTTCGATGCGGGCACCCAGTTCGAAGATGCGGTCGGTGCGCTGCGCCCCGATCTGCTGCTGGGCGATGCGATCATCGATTTCTTCGATATCGGTTTGATCGAAACGACGCAGGCGGACCCCTCCTTCGACGCCGATCTCGAAGTACAGGCGGGCTATATCAAGGGGCTGATCGAACCGGTCTTCGGCGTCAGCGTGGATGTCGGCGTGCGGTATGAAGATGCGGTGCAGACCGTTGTGCCGGTGGAAGTGTTCGCGGTGCCGACGAACTCGGGCGCCGACACCTTCCTGGCGAACGACTATTTCCTGCCCGCCGCCACCGTCACCTGGGAAGTGGACGATGCGCTGCAACTGCGCGCCGCCGCATCCATGACCATCGCCCGCCCGCAATTTCGCGAACTGATCTTCCAGACCTATTTCAATCCTGAAACCAACCGCCAGTTCAACGGCAACCCGTTCCTGGTCGACAGCGAGCTGATCAACGCCGAAGCACGCGCCGAATATTATTTCGGGCGCGGCAACCGCGTGTCGCTGGCCGGGTTCTTCAAGGATATCGAAAACCCGATCGAGGTGTTCTCCAGCTTTTCCGACAATGAACAGATCAGCGGTTTCGCCAATGCGCCCAGCGCGCAATTATATGGCGCGGAACTGGACCTGCAATATGGCTACGACCTCGTCGATCTGGCCGACAGTCTGGGCAGCTGGTTCGAAAGCAAGCGCGCGATCGCGGTCGCCAATTACACCTACACGCAATCCGAATTGAAAGTCGGGGAGGGCGACATCGCCCGTGTTTTCCCCTTCGCCGATCAGCCCGCGACCAATTTCTTTCGCGACGGCGTGCCGCTGACCGGGCAGTCGGACCATCTGGTCAATCTGCAGCTGGGCCTTGAAGATCTGGACCGGCTGCAGCAGTTCACCGTGCTGATGTCCTATGCCAGCGAGCGAGTGACCAGCCGCGGCACCGCCGCCCTGCCCGACATTATCGAAGACCCCGGCTTCCGCCTCGATCTCGTGGCGCGGCAGGGGTTCGATTTCGGCGCGGTTCCATTCGAAGTGAAGTTGGAAGCGCGCAACATCACCGGCCGCGACAATTTCGAATTCCAGACGAACGGCACGAACCGGATCGAGATCAACAGCTACGAGATCGGGCGCAGTTTCAGCCTGTCCGTGTCGGCTGAGTTCTAGGGGCGGGGTTCCGGACGGATATCACATTAAAATGTGACGTGTACTTGCATCGATCACATTCCGGGTCTAAGCCCCCGCCATGACCGACCAAACCAAAGCGACCATCCCGACCAAACTCCACGCCCTGATCGACAGTGGTGCAATGACCAAGGCGGGCATCGGTCGCGCCGCCGGGCTGCATGCCAATTCCCTGCGCGATTGCCTGGACGACGATTGGAACCCGACATCGGACACGCTGGACAAGCTGGCGGCCTTCTTCGAAGCCAATGACGACCGCCCCGTCCTCGCCACGATCGAGGAGATCATCGAGGAGGCTCGCAACGGCCGCATGTTCGTGCTGGTCGATGACGAGGATCGCGAGAACGAAGGCGATCTGGTCATTCCCGCGCAGATGGCGACGCCCGCCGCGATCAATTTCATGGCAACCCATGGCAAGGGGCTGATCTGCCTGTCGATGACGAAAACGCGCTGCGACGATCTGGGCTTGGAACTGATGAGCCAGAACAATCGCACCCGGCACGAAACCGCCTTCACCACCAGTATCGAGGCGCGCGAGGGCGTTACCACCGGCATCAGTGCGGGCGACCGGGCGCGGACCATCGGCGTGGCGACCGATCCCGCCAAGACGCGCGACGATATCGTGACGCCGGGGCATGTCTTCCCGCTGATCGCGCGCGATGGCGGGGTGCTGGTGCGCGCAGGGCATACCGAAGCGGCGGTGGACATATCGCGGCTGGCCGGGCTGAACCCCTCGGGCGTCATTTGCGAGATCATGAACGAAGACGGCACGATGGCGCGGATGGACGATCTGGTCAGCTTTGCACGGCGCCACGACCTCAAGATGGGCACCATCCGCGACCTCATTGCCTATCGCCTGCGCCACGACCATCTGGCGGAAGTGCGCGCCGAAACCCGCTTCACCAGCCGGTTCGGCGGTGAATGGACCGCAATCGCTTTCTACAATCAGGCGACCCGCAACGAACAGATCGTGCTGCGCAAAGGCAATATCGACCCCGCCAAACCGACGCTGGTGCGAATGCACGCGCTCGACATATTCGACGACATGTTCGGGATGGAGGGACCGGCGGACGGCGTGCTGCGCCATTCGATGGACATTATCGGGCGCGAAGGGGCGGGACTGATCGTGATCATCCCGCGCGCCTCCCCCGCCTTCCTGTCCGATCAGGTCAAGCGGTTGAACGGCGAAGCGGGTGAGCCGCTGGACCAGCTGCGCGATTATGGCGTCGGCGCGCAGATTCTGAACGAGCTGGGCGTGCACGAGATGGAATTGCTGACCAATTCCGATCGTTCGCTGGTCGCGTTGGAGGGATATGGCGTGTCGATCGTGGGCAAGCGCGCGATCGCGTAGTCAGCTACTCCGCCAGCACGTCGCGCAGGGTCCGCTCGCTGCCCCATATGCGGGCGGTGTTCGTCAGATGCAGCCGCCAATGCGCGTCGGCCGCTTCCGCATCGCCCGCCGCGATCAGGTCGATCAGCTTGTTGATCGATTTGACCCCCATCGCCCGCCCCTTGCGCCGTTCCGCATCCTCGCCCGCGCTGGCGAGATGGCGCGCCTGGTATTGTGCGATCACATCCTCCAGCATCCGGGTGAGGAAATGCAGCGTGCGGTTGCCGCCAACCTCCATCAGCACGCTGTGGAACCGGGCCGATGCGACCATGTAATCGCCCGCCCGCCCGCTTTCGTCCAGCGCGGCCAGTTCGTCCGCCGCCGCCCGCAGGGTCGCGATGCCGAACGAGGCGGGGGCTTTCGCCAGGCGCCGCACGATATGCGGCTCCAAAGCCAGCCGCGCCTGGTAGATGTCGGCCACTTTCACCCCGCTCGCCTGGAGGTAGTAGCTGGCATAGCGTGATACGCTTTCCACCTTTGGCAAGCTGACTCTCGCGCCCGAACGCGATCCGCGCCGCACGTCGATCAGCCGTTCGGTTTCCAGAATACGAAACGCCTCGCGCAGGGTCGGGCGCGAGATGCCGAATTGCTCCATCAGGACCGCTTCGGGTGGCAGCGTATCGCCTTCGCCCAATTCGCCCGCGATGATACGGCGGCGGATGGTATCGGCGACCAGTTCCGCGGTCTTGGGAACGCGCAACGCGTGCGACTTCGCGACCATCACAGCGCCCTTACAGGGATCGTGCGATGACCATCTTCATAATCTCGTTCGATCCGCCGAAAATCCGTGCGATCCGCGTGTCGCGATACATGCGCGCGATGGGATAATCGTTGATGTAGCCCGCGCCGCCATGGAATTGCAGGCATTTATCGACCACTTCGCTCTGTAATTCGGTGACCCAGTATTTCGCCATGCAGGCGGTCGACACGTCCAGCTTGCCGTCGAGCAATTTGGCGATGCAATCATTCACGAACACCCGTGCCGCGGTGCCCCGCGCAGCCAGATCGGCCAGCGTGAATTGCGTGTTCTGAAAATCCCAGATCGTCTTGCCGAACGCCTTGCGCTGTTTGGTATATTCCAGTGTCACTTCCAGCGCGCGCTCGATCCCGGCCATCGCGCCCATCGCGATGACCAGCCGTTCCTGCGGCAATTCGCCCATCAGCTGGTAGAAACCCTTGCCTTCCTCCCCGCCCAGAATGTTGTCGCCGGGGATGAACACATCGTCGAAGAACAGTTCCGAGGTATCCTGCGCATCCAGCCCGATCTTGTCGAGTTTCTTGCCCCGCTGGAACCCGTCCGCGCCGTCGGTTTCCATGAGCAGGAGCGAGATGCCCTTGTGCCCCTCGCTGGGATCGGTCTTAGCCACGACGATGATGAAATCCGCCGTCTGCCCGTTGGAAATCCAGGTTTTGGAACCGTTCAGCCGATAACCGTTGCCGTCTTTCAACGCGGTCGTTTTGATGGCCTGAAGATCGGAGCCGGCGTCGGGTTCGCTCATCGCGATCGCGCTGACCAATTCGCCGGTGACGAGTTTGGGCAAATATTTCTTCTTCTGCTCCTCCGTCCCGTGGCGCACCAGATAGGGCAGGATGATGGTGTTGTGGAGCGACGCGGCGAAGCCTTCCACGCCGTGCTTCCCCTGCTGGTCGATCACCACCATCTCGTGCCGGAAATCGCCGCCATGGCCGCCATATTCCTCCGGCACGGACGCACCGAGCAACCCGGCCTCCCCCGCCTCGTTCCAAAACTCGCGTTCGACTTGCCCGTCTTCGCGCCATTTCAGCACGCGTTTTTCGGGCGCATGCTTTTCGTAGAACTTGCCCACAGCGTCGGCGAAGATCGAAATTTCCTCATCTTCCATGAATTCGGGCTGGGCGACATCGATGGCGGACATAGGGCGGACTTTCTATATGAAGGAAGCGCGCTTGTATCACTAAGTTAGATATGTGCAAACCTCGCCCAAGTTGAATGTTGCCAAACCTACCGCATCGCAGCATTGGCTTGGCCCATGGAACTCATCGGCCCCACATCGCAAAGCTACATCTCGCAGCGCACCCGGCTGCATTACGCCGATTGGGGCAATGTTGGCGCGCCGCCGCTGATCCTGCTGCATGGCGGGCGCGACCATTGCCGCAGCTGGGACTGGGCGGCGGAGGAATTGCGGGCCGACTGGCACGTGATCTGCCCCGACGTGCGCGGGCATGGCGACAGCGAATGGAACAATAACGGCTATTACCCGATGCTGGGCTACGTCTACGATCTGACGCAGCTGATCCATCA
>JBASAR010000217.1:0-17764 GCA_049650705.1 Pontixanthobacter sp.
GCATCATGGGCCGGATCGACCGGCAGGCGCGGGCATGGCTGGCGGAAATCCTCTACGGCCTGACCACCGGCAATTACCAGCGTGTCGCCGAAATCCATTTCGAAGCGCAATATGTGCCGCATTACCACGATGTCGATGAATTCGCGACCGCGCTACGCGCTGTGGGCGAACCGATGCGGGGCAAGCCGGTGAGCGAACTGAGTGTGGGCCAGATGCTCGACGGATTGTTCGCCATCACTCGCGATTTCGACATGCAGACGCAGCCGCATCTGCTGCTCCTTCAAAAAACCATGGTGATGGTCGAAGGCGTCGCCACGCAGCTCGATCCGACAATCAACATGTGGGACACCTCCGGCCCCTTCGTGCGCGAATGGATCCGCGACGAATTGGGTCCGGAAGCGGCGCTGGCGGACCGGATCCGCGAAAGCGCGGTAACTCTGCTGCGGATGCCGCAATTGGTGCGGCGGGTGGAGGAACGCTTCCCGCCCAAGGGGGGCGCACCCGATCCCGTGCCCCTGCCGGATGTCGATATCATGTGGGAACGGAACGGCCACACGGGGCAGGGACAGAGCTGGGCAGGCTATGCGATGGCCGCCGTGGTCGGCGGCGGCGCGGTCGCGGCGGCATTGCTGGCGGGATGGATCGGGTAAGGCGGTCGCGGTCAGGAACGGTTGGCAGCGCGTTCCGGCAACAGACGGATGGCCGCGATGCAGGCGATGGCGAACACTGCCTCCACGATCATCGGTACGAAGAAACCTTCCTCGCCCCCATGGGTCGCCAGCGTGATGGCCCGACCCACGAATGCGGTGGTCAGCATAAAGGCGGGGATCATCAGCACATCGCGCCGCCGCTTCCACGCGCCGTACAGCATCGCCAGTCCGGTAATCGCGAAGAACGCCGTCATGTCCGCACGGATCGTCGCGACCCCGCTGGTATCGGTAGCGGAGATGCCGAGCCCGCCGGCGGCCACTTCGGGACGGATCAGGAAATCCGCGGCCAACAGGGTGAAAAACAGTCCGCCGATGAATATGAGTGCGGTCAATACCAGTCGCATGGTTCAGTCTCCCCTGTGAATGCCGAACGGCCGCGGCAAGGCGATCCTTTATAGGCTGGCATTCGCGGGCGGCGATAGGGGCATGGCAAGATTTTGCCCCCCCGGATGCGGCACGGGGCTGGCAGGCAGCGCGTCGCCCCGCTAGATCGTATGGCGATGACACGGGACAGATCATGACCGACGGGCGAGGGGCGCGCGTGCTGCTGGTGATCGGCGGGGGTATCGCTGCGTACAAGTCGTGCGAGCTGGTGCGTATGATCCGGCGGGGCGGGGCCGAGGTGACCTGCGTGCTGACCGGTGGAGGGCAGGAGTTCGTGACTCCGATGGCGCTGGCCGCGTTGAGCGAGAACCCTGTCTACACCACGCTGTGGGATCTCAAAAACGAAGCCGAAATGGGCCATATTCAGTTGAGCCGCGAGGCCGATCTGGTCGTCGTGTGTCCCGCCACCGCCAATATGATGGCGAAGATGGCGGCCGGCATCGCCGACGATCTGGCCACGACGCTGATCCTGGCCACGGACAAGCCGGTGATGGCGGTGCCCGCGATGAACGTCCGCATGTGGCAGCACGAGGCGACGCAGCGCAATGCCACATGGCTGCGGCAGGCCGGGGTGCATGTGGTGGAACCGGATATCGGCCCGATGGCCTGCGGCGAATTCGGCCCTGGCCGGCTGCCCGAGCCCGAAACGATTTGGCTGGAAATTGCCGATCTGCTCGGCCTCGATCCGGGGGAGGCGGGTGCCGGCGATTTCGAAGGGCTTCTGGTCCAGCGGCAGGACGGCATGCACTACGAAACTTCCGACGACCCGATCGCCGATGTCGAAACTGCGGAGCCGGAACAGGAGGCAGAACACGAGTCGAGGGGCGGGCTCGGTGGACTGTTATCGTCCCTCATCCCGCGGACCACGGCGAAGCGGACGCAGGCGGAATTGGACGCGCAGTGGGACCCGCGCTCCGATGACGATCAGGCGCAGACGCAGGATGTCGGACTGGAACCGGGGGACATGCCGTTGAACGATCCAGGCCCCGACGTGCCATTCGATCCGGATGCGCCGTCGATGCTGGCCCGCAAGGGCGCTGCCAGCTCCGCCCCGCCGACCGATCCGCAGGCAACCAACCATACGGTCCGCACCGGCGCAGGCGATGCTGCGCCCGAACCCATCCCCGGCGATGAACAGCCGGTGGCCGTTTCCAAGGATGCTTCCGACCCGCTGGACGGGCAGGGCGCCTTCGACAGCGCGCCCGAACACAGGCCGCTATACGGGCGTCACGTGCTGATCACCGCCGGTCCGACTCGCGAACCGATCGATCCGGTTCGCTACATCGCCAATCGATCGTCGGGGAAGCAGGGCTTCGCCATCGCCGCCGCCGCCGCCGATGCGGGTGCGCAGGTCACGTTGATCGCGGGGCCGGTATCGCTCGCCACGCCGCCAGGCGTCGTTCGTGTCGACGTGGAATCCGCGCGCGAAATGGCCGATGCGGCGAAGCGCGCGCTGCCGGCAGATGTCGCGATCATGGTCGCGGCTGTATCCGATTGGCGCAGCAAGGATTTTTCGGACGCCAAGATCAAAAAACGTGGGGCCGCCCCGCCCGCCCTGATGCTGACCGAGAACCCGGACATTCTCGCCAATATCGCCGCCGGCGGCAAACGGCCGCGACTGCTGATCGGTTTCGCGGCGGAGACGGAAGATGTCGTATCGAACGCGCAGGCCAAGCTGAAGCGCAAGGGAGCGGACTGGATTGTCGCCAACGACGTGTCCGGGGATGTCATGGGCGGGGACGAGAACACCGTGCAGATCGTGACGGCCGGCGGTGTGGAAAGGCTTACCAAAATGACCAAGGCCGATGTCGCCCATGCGATCGTCGACCGGGTAGCTGCAGCACTGGACGCGGATGTGGTGGCGGATGACTGATCCGGTCGATGTGCGGATTGTCGTCCTGCCGCATGGCGAAGGGCTCGACCTGCCCGGCTATGCCAGCGCCGGGGCGGCCGGCATGGATGTGCTGGCGGCGGAGGATACGATCCTTGCTCCGGGTGCACGGCATGCAGTCGCAACCGGTCTGTCGATGGCCATTCCGGACGGTTACGAGGTCCAGGTGCGGGCGCGATCGGGCCTCGCCTTCAAGCATGGCATATCGGTGCCCAACGCACCGGGTACCATCGACAGCGACTATCGCGGCGAATTGAAAGTGTTGCTCATCAATCATGGGGCGGAGGATTTCACCGTCGCGCGCGGAGATCGTATCGCCCAGCTTGTGCTGGCCCCTGTCGTGCGCGCGAAATGGGCGCAGGTGGATGCGCTGGATGAAACGCAGCGCGGCCATGGCGGCTTCGGGTCGACCGGCCGTTGATGGGCCTGGGTCTTGGCGGTGCGTTGATCGGTGCGTTGGCGCTGTTCGTATGGATCGTGGTGCTGGTCTGGCTGGCGGAACGCGTGCTGCGCTTCATCGGCGTGCGCACTGGCTGGCCCCCACTGGACGCGCGCAATATCGTATCGACGATCCTGCTGTTGGGCGGAGCCATCCATCTGGGGAACTACGCCATCGATCTTGTCGAAGCGACGATTCGCGACATTCCCGTTCCGGACCTACCGATCCCAAGCGCGTTCCTGATCGGATCGGTCGCCATCGGCACCGGGATCGCGGCGATCCGCTGGAACAGGAAGCACAAGCCGGACGATTGACTTGAGGGGTTTTTACGAAAATTCGGAAAAACCGTCTCCGCTTCGGGGCACAGCGGCCCCAGATCTTCGTGGGAGCGGGACCGTTCCAATCGGGCAAGCCATTCGGGCGTTGCATGTCCTGGTTCCGACGTCACATCGTGAACCGGTACATCGCCATTCCCATCTTCATCCGATGGCCCGGTAGAAAAAAGCGGACCGTTGCCGACCCGCTTGTTTCTGCCAATTTTCAAACCATCAGATCTAGTTCACCCGGCGGACCTTTGTTTCTTCGGGTCGGATCGAGATGCGCAATGTCTCGCCGGAATTGCCGGGAAAGTCGGTGAACATTGCTTCGACCAGATTGGGCACCAGATATTGCAGCCGGTCCGAGGTGGACGCAGCCTGCGCCTTGCCTTCGAACAGGCGCTGACCTGTCGCGGTGTTGTCGATCTTCATATCGATGCCGCTGGTGAACACCGTATAGCTGCGCACATCGGGGCCGCCGAACCAGGGATCGTTGAAGCCGTAACCCCACGCGCCGCCGAAACCCAGACGCGATCGATGAAAGCCGCGGCCATAGCCGAACCGCGAACCGTAGAATGGGCGATAGGCGCCCCAACGGCTGTAATACGGATCGACGAAGCCGGTCGTGCGCACACGTTCGCGGCCATTATCGACCCCGTAATCGAATTGCACCAGCAGCGCCGCCGTTTCGGGCGCGCCCTGAACATAGCCGAGCCGCGCCATTTCGGCCTCGACCAGATCGGCATACATCGAAAATTCGAGCCCGCCTGCGAGTGCGGGGTCTTCCGCAACGACAGCGAATGTCTGTCCGCTAGGCGCGGGCAGCTGACTTTGAAACCGGGTCACATCCGAATTGAAGGCCGGCCCGGCACAGGCGGCCAATGTGCCGATCATCAGCGGTGCCAATGCCAGCTTGACCGTGCGCCCGAAATCGAAGGTGTTGAGGTTCATCGTATGAAATCCCTGTTGGCCGATACGCGCATGCGGCGAGAGCTGACGAAACCCGGCGGCATGCAAAATATACTTATGCATCAGGGATATAACAAATTGCGATGAACCGTGTTTGAACGGGGATGGAATGGAGGAGTGACAGGCGCGGTCAGCCGCCGTTTCGGCGCACCAGACCCAGCGCATCATACGCGCGGTTCAATGTCGGCGTAGCGATCGCGGTTGCCCTGTGTGCACCGGTTTCCAATATGGCGGCAAGGGCATCGGGGTCGTTCGACAGGGTCCGGAACCGTTCGGTGATCGGTGCCAGTTCGCTCACCAGCAGATCGGCCAGCGCAGGCTTGAAAGCGCCGAAACCTTGCCCGCCATGACCGCGTAAGACATCCGCCAGTGTCAGGCCGCTCATCGCGCTGTAGATCGTGACCAAATTCAGCGCCTCTGCCCGGCCTTTCAATCCTTCGACATCGCTGGGTAGGGGCTCGGCATCGGATTTTGCTTTCTTGACCTTTTTTGCGATCGTATCGGCATCGTCGGACAGATCGATCCGGCTCATGTCCGAGGGGTCCGATTTGCTCATCTTGGCGGTGCCGTCGCGCAAACTCATGATGCGGGCCGCCTGTGGCGGAATGATCGGTTCGGGCAGCGTGAAGACCGGTGCGTCGGTGCCGTCATCGTTCCCGGATGCGAAATCGGTGTTGAATTTCTGGGCGATATCGCGGGCCAGTTCCAGATGCTGTTTCTGATCGTCGCCCACGGGCACATGGGTCGCCTGATACAGCAGTACATCGGCCGCCTGTAATACCGGATAGGTGAACAGCGCGATACTCGACCCTTCGCGGTTTTTGCCCGCCTTGTCCTTGAACTGCGTCATGCGGTTCAACCAACCCATCCGCGCGGTCCCGGTCAGCAGCCATTGCAGTTCGGCATGGGCCGGCACCTGCGCCTGATTGAACAGGATCGAACGGTCGGGATCGATCCCGCAGGCGAGCAGCGCGGCGGCCATCTCCAGCGTCCCCCGGCGCAGTGTGGCGGGGTCGTGCGGCAGGGATATCGCGTGGAGATCGGCGAGGAAGAACAGGCATCGCCCATCGTCCTCCAATTCATCCTGCATCCGCACCCAATTGCGAATTGCCCCCAGATAATTGCCCAGATGCAGATTGCCCGTGGGCTGGATACCGGAAACGATCGTTTGTGCGCTGGTCATTATTCGGGTGCTTTCCTGGTCGTCAGGATGGCGATGCGGTGCCGGTCGATCGCACCGATGGCGAAGGCGGTGCCGAAATAAACGATGGCGGCACAGGCGGCCAGTACAGCGAAGGCGAACAGCCGCGCCAGTGGCCCGGCGGAATAATAGCCGTTCATCAGATCGCTCGCATAATACAGCGCCGCACCCATCGCGACCGCCGCCGCGATCTGCCGCCCGATCCGCATGATCAGCTTGCCGGGCAGGCGGTAATATCCGCGCCGCGCCATCACCACATACAGGAACCCCGCATTGAGCCAGGCACCGATGACGCTCGCCGCGGCGACGCCCACGACGCCGTAGCGGTCCAGCAGCAGCAGGTTGAACATGACGAACACCGCCAACGATACGAGCGCCGCATAGACCGGCGTGCGCGTATCGGTGCGCGCATAAAAACCGGGCACCAGCACCTTGACCAGGACATAGGCGGGAAGTCCGACGACCAGCATCGCCAGCACCTGGCCCGTCAGCAGCGCGTCCGCCATGTCGAACCGTCCCCCTTCGAAAATCATCGTGATGAAGGGCACGGCGCAGATGGCCAGCGCGACGGCGGCGGGAATGGTCAGCAGCATCGCCAGTTCGATCGCGTCGGACTGCACGCGCGCCGCGCCCGTCCGGTTGTCGCTGCCGACGAATTTGGACAGCGTCGGCAGGATCGCGGTGCTCAATGCGATGCCGATGATGCCCAGCGGCAACTGATTGAGACGGTCGGCATAATTCATGTAACTGACCGCGCCGCTATCCAGCTGATTGAGGAAATAGAGCTGGACCAGCGTGTTGATCTGATACGCGCCGCCCCCGATCGCCGCGGGGAGCGCGATGATGCCGAGCCGCTTCACCTCCGGCGTCAGGCGGGGTCGGCGCAGACGCGGGCGGAACCCTTCCACACGCACCCAGATCAGCAGCCAGCCAAGCTGCAATACACCGCCCAGCGTCACCGCCCAGGCGATGCCATAGGCGACCTGTTCCAAACTCGCCCCTGCCGTCATCCAGCGTTCGCCAATCAGCAGCGCGGCAATCAACACCAGATTGAGGATGATGGGAAAACTCGCCCCCGGCGCGAAACGCGACACCGAATTGAGCATTCCGGTGAACAGCGTGACCAGACTGACCAGCACGATATAGGGAAACATGATCCGCGCAAAATCGACCGCAATGTCGTAATTGGCGGGGTCCACCGGCTTTTCCGCCAGAAGCCAGATGACCCCCGGCATGGCGATTTCGAACAATGCCGCCAGCGCGATCAGGACCGGCAGGAACACCGACAGCACATCGGCGCTGAACGATCGCGCCTCCTCCAGCCCATCCGCCCCGGCCACGCCATCCGTGCCGTGCAGGCGTTTGGAGAACATCGGCACGAAGGCGGCGGAAAACGCGCCTTCGGCGAACAGGCGGCGGAACACGTTGGGGATGATGAACGCCTGAAACCACGCATCGGTGACCGCATTCGCACCCAGCACGCGGGCGAAGATCATCTCGCGCGCCATGCCGGCGATGCGGCTGACCATCGTCAACCCGCCGATCGTGCCGACGTTTTTCAGCAGGCTCATGCCCCTTTCGCCCGCTATGGGTGCCGGTTCTTACGCTTCGCCTGCGGGGGCACCGCCAGCCGCGCCGGTTTCTTCCGCCTTGCGCTGCAACTGCTGGATATACAGGCCGTTGAAATCGATGGGATCGAGCATCAGCGGCTGGAATCCGGCATCGCGCGTTGCGTCGGCGATGACCCGGCGGGCGAAGGGGAACAGCAACCGGGGCGCTTCGGCATACATGAAGGCATGCTTCTGATCGTCGGGCATGTTGCGCATACCGACCAGCCCGCAATAGGCGAGTTCGATCAGATAGACATTGCCCTGATCGACCTTGGCGGTGACGTTGATTTTCAGTTCGATTTCCTGAACTTCGTCGTTCACTGCGTTCGCGCCGATATTGAACTGCAAATCGATCTGCGGCTGATCTTTGTATTGGAAACTTTCCGGCGCGTTCGGGTTCTCGACCGACAGGTCTTTCACATATTGCGAGATCACGCCGGCGACGGGGCCGGTATCCTCGCCATTGGGCATCGGGCCATCGCCCGCGCCGCCCGTTTGGGTGTTCATGTCGAGATCGGTCAGAACGTCGTTTTCGTCGGCCATGATATCGCTGCCTCTGGTATGTATGGATCATGCATGATTGCGTCGGAGGGCCGCCTAGCATCGGCGAACCGGCGCCGCAATCGGTTGGCGAATTTGCCCCGCATCAGGACGAGCCGAACCGTGGGCCCGAACCATGGGCGCGTGGGAACCGCAAGGGGCGGCGCGTTGTTCATTTGTATTCCCTTCCTATTTAGGGCAAACTTACGCACATATGCATGGCGGCGGGTCCGCGGCCGCAGGAACAGGTTTATATCGTGATCTTCGAAATCGTCATTCTCGCCATGATCGCCGCTTTTCTGGGGCTACGCCTGTATTCGGTGCTGGGCCAGCGGGCCGAACAGGAAGAGAAATCGGTGCCGCACCGTGCCGAATCCGTGCGTGAACCGATGGCACAGCCACGCCAGCTCGACGAAGACCGCAGCGGACCTCGCCCACAAAACGAACAGCAATTTCAGGAAACCCCGCATATGATCCCCGCCGTAGAAAGCGGCGTTCGCGCCATTGCGGGTGCCGATCGCAATTTCGATATCACGGGTTTCGTGGAAGGGGCAAAGGGTGCCTATGGCGTCATCCTCGAAGCGTTCTGGAGTGGCGACCGCGAAACCTTGCGCGAACTGTGCGACGACGATGTCTACGCAAGCTTCGATGCCGCGATCGACGCGCGCGACGCATCGGGCGAAGTCATGAACAACCGTCTTATCCGGATCGAAGAAACGGTGATCGAACGTGCATCGCTCGATGGGCGGATCGCACGGGTGGCCGTACGGTTCGTGGCCGATATCGCTGCCGTCACGCATGATCGGGACGGCACGATGATCGCCGGATCGCTGGACGATGCGATAGAGACGCGCGATGTCTGGACCTTCATGCGCGATGTGAAATCGAACGATCCCAACTGGCTGCTCGACGAGACCGACGAAGGCTGATCGGGCCGTTTGGGGTGAGCGGCGCGATGGCCGACGGACATACGCGCTTGTATCGTTTGCTGATACCGGTGTTGGCGGCTGTCGCCTTGCCCGCCTGTGCCGGCACGATACCGCCCGCGCGAACCATACCGCAAGCGGTCCCGCCCGTGACTACGGAACCTCCGGCTCCATCCCCGATCGTTTTTACGCCGGACAACGCCGCATTGGCACCCATCGGAATCGCCGAGTTTCCCCCCGGTCTGGGCACAACCCCGAGCCGGGCGCAGCAGGCGCTACAATCCTTCGTTGCATCCTGCCGTGTCGCGACCCGCCGCAGCGACCGGTCCGGACTGACGACCCCGGAGCAATGGGTGCCCGTATGCGAACGCGCCGCAGCCTATCGCGGCGATGCGCAGGCGTTCTTTGTCGGCAATTTCACACCCATACGTATCGGCCCGGGGGAAGCCTTTGCGACCGGATATTTCGAACCGGAAATTCGCGGTTGTCGCACGCCCCGTCCGAGCTGCGATACGCCGGTCTACGGCTTGCCCGACGATCTGGTGCGGCAATGGCCGGCCGACATGGCGCAATCGGAACGCACCGGACGTGCGCCCCTGGGGCGGGTCGATGAAAACGGCGTTTTCGTACCCTATTACACCCGTGCCCAGATCGAAGATGGGGCGATGGCCATGCGCAACACGCCGATCGCCTATGCGGCCGATCCGGTCGAATTCTTTTTCTTGCAGATACAGGGTTCGGGGCGATTGATGCTGGACGATGGCACGATCATGCGGATCGGATATGCCGGGCAGAACGGCTATGGCTATACCGGCATCGGCGGGGTCATGCGCGAACGCGGGCTGCTGGGCGACGGGCCGGGGCAATATGCCGGCAGTATGCAGGGGATCATGGCCTATATCCGCGAGAACCCGGTGGAAGGGCGCGCGCTGATGCGCCTAAACGAAAGCTGGGTCTTCTTCCGCGTTTTGGAGGGCGAAGGACCGATCGGTTCCATCGGCGTGCCGGTGCGCGGCAACGTATCGGTGGCGGTCGATCCGCGCTTCGTTCCCTATGGCGCACCGGTTTTGCTCGACCTCGACCGTAACGAAGCGGACGGTATCTGGATCGCGCAGGATACGGGCGGTGCGATCAAGGGCATGAACCGGTTCGATACGTTCTGGGGCGCGGGCGAGGACGCGCGCCGGATTGCCGGCGGCATGAGCGGGCGGGGTAGCGCGCTGATCCTGTTGCCGAACGAGGCCGCTGCGCAATACAGACCCCGATGACCCCGCCGCGCGGACTGAGTGCCGAGGAGGCGGCGGCATGGGCACGATTGGCGGCATCGGTCGATCCGATGGAAGGGCGCATCGTACCGCCGCCGGCTCCGGCCCGGGACCGTGTGGCGCGGACCCCATCAGTTCCTAAATCTCCCATCCGACCCGCGCCCATCATGCCGGTTCACTCGCCCAGCGCGCCGCCTACCACTACGCCACCGCCGCGAACGGCACGCCGCGTGGGCGGCAGCACGCTCGACCGAACGTGGGACCGCAAGCTGAAGGCGGGTAGCATTCCGCCGGATTTCACGCTCGATCTGCACGACCATTTCGTCGACGCCGCTTACGAACGTCTGGATCGCGGAATGCGTCAGGCGCTGGCGATGAACGCGCGGCTGATGGTGATCGTCACCGGCCGGCCGCGCCCTGTGGAGGCGGCGGATCGGGGCGTGAAACGGGGCGTTATCAGAGCCAAGATCCTCGACTGGCTGGCTGCCGGCGATCATGCGGACGCGATCGCCGCCATACGAAAAGCGCACCGCCGCCACGGGGGCGAGGGTGCGCTTTACATCGTGTTGCGGCGAAACCGCTGATCGCCGGTCTCGCGATCAGGCCGCCTGCGCGATCTCTTTCGCCGGTTCTGTCCGGATGAGATAGTCGAACGCACCCAATCCCGCCTTCGATCCTTCGCCCATCGCCACCACGATCTGCTTATAGGGCACGGTCGTGCAATCCCCCGCCGCGAACACACCGGGGAGATTGGTCGCCGCGCTATCGTCGATCACGATCTCGCCAAAGCGCGTGAGTTCGATACCGCTTTCTTTCAGCCATTCGGTGTTGGGGACGAGGCCGATCTGCACGAACACACCTTCCAAGGTCACGTCCTGCGTCACGCCGGTTTCACGGTGTTTCCAAGTAAGCCCGGTCACTTTCGTGCCGTCGCCGGTCACTTTCGTCGTTTCGGCGGAGGTCAGCACATCGACATTGGCGAAACTGCGCAGCTTGTCCTGCAACACCTGATCGGCGCGCAACTCGTCGCCGAATTCGATGAGCGTGACATGCGCGACAATGTTGGCGAGATCGATCGCCGCCTCGACACCGGAGTTCCCCCCGCCGATCACCGCGACGCGCTTGCCCTTATACAGCGGCCCGTCGCAATGCGGGCAGTAGGCGACGCCCTTGTTACGATGTTCCTCTTCGCCGGGAACGCCCAGCTGCCGCCAGCGCGCGCCGGTCGACACGATGAGCGAGCGCGCTTTCAGCGACGCACCGTTGGTCATCACGACCTCGTGCATTCCGCCCGCTTCTTTCGCAGGTAGCAATCGTGCGGCTTCGACACGGTCGACCAGGTCGATGTCGTAGGCGTCGATATGCGACTGCATCTGCGACACCAGCTTGGGTCCTTCGGTGTAGGGGACGGAAATGAAATTCTCGATCCCCATCGTATCGGCCACCTGCCCGCCGAAGCGTTCCGCCGCTATGCCGGTGCGAAAGCCCTTGCGTATGGTGTAGATTGCCGCCGCATTGCCGGCGGGGCCCCCACCGACGACCAGCACTTCGTAAGGGGCCTTGGCCGCCAGACGCGCCGCTGCCTTTTCATCCGAACCACTGTCCAGCTTGGCCATGATATCGCGCGCATCCATCCGGCCGTTGGCGAAAGGTTCGCCATTGCGATAGACCGCAGGCACCGCCATCACCTGCCGTGCCTCGACCTCGTCCTTGAACGCGCCGCCTTCGATCAACGTCGCGGAAACGCGCGGGTTCATGACCGCCATCAGCGTCAGGGCCTGCACCACGTCTGGGCAGTTCTGGCAACTTAGCGAGAAATACATCTCGAACGTATGGTCGCCGTCCAGCGCCTGGGCCTGTGCGATGACCGCATCCTCGACCTTGGGCGGGTGTCCGCCGGTCCACAGCAAGGCGAGGACGAGCGACGTAAACTCGTGTCCCATCGGCAATCCGGCAAAACGCACGCCGACATTATGGTCGGACGCGCGCCGGATCGCGAAGCTGGGCACATGCGCCGCCTCACCGTCGAACGATGCGGTTACGTCGTCGTGCAAGGCCGCGATCTCTTCCAGCAGCACGCGGGTCTTTTTCGAGTTTTCGTCATCACCCAAAGTGGCGATCAGTTCGATCGGTTCGCGCAGGTTCTGAAGATGCGTCTTCAGCTGTTCCTGCATCTGTACGCCGAGCATAGGTTTCTCCGATAGGTTTCAGTTGGACAGCAAAAGGCCCGGAACCGGGGGGGGTGGTCCCGGGCCTTCCAGCAACCCGATTACTCGGGCTCTTAGGCGTAAAGGGGTGGGCGGCTTAGATCTTGCCGACGAGATCCAGCGACGGTGCCAGCGTGTCGGAACCTTCTTCCCACGCGGCGGGGCACACCTCGCCGGGATTGGCGCGGACATATTGTGCGGCCTTGATCTTGCGAACCAGCTCGCTGGCATTCCGGCCCACACCCTCGCAGGTGATTTCCATGATCTGGATCACGCCATCGGGATCGACCACGAAAGTCGCGCGGTCGGCCAGACCCATGTCTTCGCGCAGGACACCGAAATTGTTCGACAGTGTATGCAACTGATCGCCCAAAAACGGATATTGGATACCGTTGATCTTCTCCGAGGTGTCATGCCATGCCTTGTGGCTGAAATGCGTGTCGGTGCTGACGGCATAGACTTCCACGTCCAGCGACTGGAGATGCTTGTACTGCTCGCCCAGATCCTGCAATTCGGTCGGGCAGACGAAGGTGAAGTCGGCGGGGTAGAAGAAAAATACGCTCCAGTGACCCTTCGTGTCCTCGTCCGTGATGTCGAAGAAATCCTTGCCCGTCTGAAATGCGGTGGCCTTGAATGGTTTGATGGTCGATCCGATGATACCCATGGGTAAGCTCCAAAAAATCTTGAACAATAATTTCGTGTGACACATACATAGTGTTTGCCGCGCTGCATCAAAGGTGAGTGTTGCGATTGCGTTCATCGATAAAAACGATGGAACACGCATGGCGTTGCCAAAGCGTCGAATTGTTGCGTTAAAAGAGCGCTTTAAAGGTCGCCCATCGATCTTCGCATGCGCGCTAACCGCATTGTGCGCGGTGCAGCATTTTATGGTCGGCCAGCACCAGCGCCATCATCGCCGCGACGACCGGGGTTCCGCGAATGCCGACGCAGGGATCGTGGCGACCTTTGGTTCGGATTTGGGTATTCGCACCGTCGCGATCAATCGTATCGACGGGGGTCAGGATGGAACTGGTCGGCTTGAACGCCACCCGGCAGACAATCGGCTGCCCCGTCGAGATCCCGCCCGAAATTCCGCCTGCATGATTGGCGCCGAACTCCGGCCCGCTATCGGATGCGCGCATGGCATCGGCATTCTGTTCCCCGGTCAGCGCCGCAGCGCCGAATCCGTCGCCGATCTCCACGCCCTTCACCGCATTGATGCCCATCATTCCGGCGGCGAGATCGGCGTCCAGCTTGGCATAGATCGGCGCGCCCCAGCCCGCCGGGACGCCCTGCGCCACGCATTCGACGACCGCGCCCAGCGACGATCCCGCCTTGCGCGCGGCATCGACTATTGTCGCCCAGCGTTTTGCGGCGGCGGGATCGGGACAGAAGAAGGGGTTGCGTGCGATCTCGTCGAAATCGATCGCGGCGGGGTCGATCCGGTCGTCCCCGATCTGGCTGACATAGGCAATGATGGTCGCTTCGGGCACGATCAGCCGCGCGACACCGCCCGCCGCCACCCGTGCGGCGGTTTCCCGCGCCGAACTGCGCCCCCCGCCGCGATAGTCGCGCAGGCCGTATTTCACGTCGTAGGCATAATCCGCATGGCCGGGACGATATGCGCGCGCAATCTCAGAATAATCCTTGCTGCGCTGGTCGACATTCTCGATCATCAGCGAGATGGGGGTGCCGGTCGTGCGCCCTTCGAACGTGCCCGACAGGATGCGCACCGCGTCGGGCTCCTTGCGCTGTGTCGTGTATTTCGATTGGCCGGGGCGGCGCGCGTCGAGGAACAGCTGAATGTCCGCCTCGCTCAGCGTCAGGCCTGGCGGACACCCGTCCAGCACCGCGCCCAATGCCGGGCCATGGCTTTCGCCCCAGGTTGTGAACCGCAACACGCGGCCGAAGCTGTTCCAACTCATGGGGACACGCCTTACCCGATCATGCGCGCCTGTCGAAGATTTCCTACATGGCGACTATCCCCCATCGGGGCTGGTCAAACCCGCAGGACGGAGCCAAGAACAAACCATGATTGCAAAACTGAAGGGGTTGCTCGATGAAACGGGCGACGATTGGGCGGTGATCGACGTCGGCGGCGTCGGCTACCTCGTCCATTGTTCGACCAAGACGCTCGCCGCGCTGGGAGAGAAAGGCGAAGGCTGCACCGTCTACACCGATCTGCAGGTGAGCGAGAACGATATGCGCCTGCTCGGTTTCGCCGACGCGGCGGAGCGCGACTGGTTCCGGCTGCTCAATCAGGTGCAGGGCGTGGGCAGCAAGGTCGCGCTGGCGATCCTGTCGGCGCTGTCGACGGGCGAGATACAGGCGGCCTGCGCGGGCGGCGACGCGGCGATGGTCGCGCGGGCCAACGGCGTCGGCCCGAAACTGGCCGGGCGGATCGTCAATGAACTGAAGGACAAAGCAGGCGGATTGGCGGTTTCGCTGGGGGGCCTGGACAGTGTCAACAGTGTCAACACCCCCGGATCGGGCGGTGCGGGCGCGGACGCGGTATCGGCGCTGGAAAATCTTGGTTTCAAACCCGCGGCCGCATCGCGCGCGGTGCAGTTGGCCCTGGCCGAACTGGACGAAGATGCAAGCGAGGGCGAAGTGATCCGCGTGGCATTGAAAAAGGCGGCGGGGTGATGGGTGATTTCACCGACAGGATGCGCGCGGCGATCGCCCCCGATATCGTCATTCCCGAACCGCTCGTCGCCTGTTTCGACTGGCTTGAACGCGAAGGGCTGGTGCGGCAGCCCGGCACGGACGAAGACGCGCCTTACGCCGTACTCGACTCCTCGCAGGAAGGGCATGGCCTTACCATCGAAGTTCCCCATCCCGGCGATGTTGCCGGATGGGGACAGGCCGACCCATCGGCGATCGCGCAACGTCTGGCGCCGTTCTGTCGCACTGGTGGAGACGGTTCAAAGGCGGCGTTGTGGCGGGATGATGATGGTGTGTCGCGCATCGTGCATGTGGGTTCGGGTTCGGGATCGGTTTTGCTCGGCGTCATGGTCGACAATGCCGTCGATTTTCTACGTTTGCTCGCCATCGGTTACGAAGAACTATGCTGGGCGGACGAGTACGACAAAGCGCCCGAGGAAATCTGGCAAAGCAACTATCCCGCAGAGGATTATGATGACGACGATGCCGATCGGCCTCCACCACCGACGAAACCGCATGCCTTTCGGCGATGGGTGGAAACGCGGTTCGAAACGACGATCCCACCTGTCGCGCGGCCACTGGTCCGCAACATGCCGTCGATGGACGATGACGGCAGCGACGATCCGTTCTTCAACTGGCTTAGGGGGCTGGAAAATGCGTAACGCCACACGTCGTATCTTGCCGATGCTTATCGGCGCGATCATCATGGGTTGGTCGCATCCGCTGATGGCGCAGGATCGGGTTCAGGACGGGGCGCCGACATTCGAACTCGGTCCCGTCTTCGCCGATTTCGGCCCCCATGTCGCGGTGCCGGGCGTGGCCGAATTTCCAGCCGACGCGGCATTTCAGCACAGCTTCGATGTGGCGGATGGGGCAGAAGGCGACGCGCGCAATCGTGGGTTCGAAAGCGCGGCGCGGTTCGTCAACATGCACGCCGCCGCAGGTGTCGCGCCGGACAATATTCGGGTCGCCGTCGTCGTGCATGGCAGTGCGGTGCGCGACCTGCTTCATGACGATGCGCGTGCCGCCCGCGATTTGGGTAAAACCAACCCCAGCGGCGCCATGGTGCGCGCGATGCTGGATGGCGGCGTCCGCTTCATCGTATGCGGGCAGAGCCTGATCAGTTCGGGCTATCGAACGGACGAACTGATCCCCGGCGTGGAGATCGCCCTGTCCGCCATGACCGCTCATGCCCAGTTGCAGCAGCAGGGCTACACGGTGAATCCGTTTTGAAGAAATTTGCAACTTTTAGAACGATGATGATCGGCTTGGCTGCTATCACGTTCTTTTGGTCAACCACGAGTTCGGCTTGCTCGATGCGTTCTATTTATAAATCTGTTGTTCTGAACACTCCACCTGACAAAACTTCGCCAGAGATATATGCTTTTCGTGTTAAGATAGATAAAGGTTATTTCGCCGGTGATGTGCCCTCACTTCAAGGGCTGAGGGCCCAGACGATCGAGCAATCAGGCGCGGTCGAAAGCGGCTCGCTGATCCAGATAACCGGTAAGTTAGGTCCGATATGTAATACATGGGTCGAAAATTGGTCATCCAATCATGATATCGATGATGGCGTGTTATCAGGTTATATCGTTGGCAAGATTATTGGCGAGAGCGAAGGGCACTTAATCATAAGGCCAATGATGTTCAGAAGCGTAGAGTTTCGGAATTCGACCGATGACCTAAACGGCGATTGGATGCCTCTCGAACGCCGCTATCTTGCTGAAGATGGCGGAAGATGGGTGTCTATAAGGTTCGATGCTGAAGCGCTTGCAAATAACTTGGCCGAAACCAATGAACTTATCCGTGAGGGTCTAGAACATTTGCGCGATGACCGATAACCCTGACCTCACCCCGGAACGCCAACCCGAGGATCAGGACGCCGCGCTGCGCCCCAAATCGTTGGAAGAGTTCGTCGGGCAGGAGGCGGCGCGGGGGAATTTGCGGGTGTTCATCGACAGCGCCAAATCGCGTGGCGAGGCGATGGACCATGTGCTGTTCTTCGGTCCGCCTGGCCTCGGCAAGACCACACTGGCGCAGATCGTGGCGAAAGAACTGGGCGTAGGATTTCGCGCCACCAGCGGGCCGGTGGTGGCGAAGGCGGGCGATCTGGCGGCGTTGCTGACCAATCTGGAATCAGGCGACGTACTGTTCATCGACGAGATCCACCGTCTCAATCCCGTGGTCGAGGAAGTGCTGTATCCGGCGATGGAGGACCGCGCGCTCGATATCATGATCGGGGAGGGGCCGTCGGCGCGCAGCGTGCGGATCGACCTGCCCCCCTTCACTTTGGTCGGCGCGACTACGCGGCAGGGGCTGCTGACCACGCCGCTGCGCGACCGGTTCGGCATACCCGTGCGCCTCAATTTCTATACCGAGGACGAGTTGGAAAGGGTCGTGCGGCGCGGAGCGAAATTGCTCGATATGAACATCGAACGAGCCGGCGCGCGCGAGATCGCGCGGCGGGCGAGAGGCACGCCGCGGGTCGCCGGACGGTTGCTACGCCGGGTACGGGACTTCGCGCATGTCGCGGGCGATGGCATGGTGACGGCAGAGATTGCGGATGACGCGCTCACGCGCCTGGAAGTCGACCGGCTGGGACTGGATGCGATGGATCGCCGCTATCTCATGATGGTCGCGG
>JBASAR010000218.1:0-1891 GCA_049650705.1 Pontixanthobacter sp.
GTGTCCAGTAGAGCAGCTTTTCGAAAAATCAGCATGCATGTGTTTTTAATACTCAAAAAGTGGGTGTATAGAAAACACAAGTCGGTAGCGCGGCGAGTTGTGCTACGCAAATACTTCAAAACCGTAAAAACACGTAAAGGTACCCAAAACTGGGTATTTTCGGGTACAAACGAAAGAAACGAGCCAATCACTCTTTTTCAAATTGGCGGAACGAATTTTAGCAAGCACAAGCTCATCTGCATCAAACAACCTCAGAATCCATTTCTTTTAGAGCACAAACCTTACTTTGAAAAAAGAAGATTGGAAAATATCAGAAATAGTGCCTTGTTAGACAAAAGGAAAAAAGGTATGTTGATTAAACAAAACGGATTGTGCGGACACTGCGGTCACGCAATCGAAGCACAGGAAGTTATCGAAATACACCACATCCTTGGAATAAAACAGGGAGGAAGTAACAAATTGAATAATCTCAGTGCGGTGCACAAACAATGTCACCGCCAAATTACAAACTCACAAAAACATCGAAAACGTAGCGGGCAATAAGGAATAACAAGCCTATTGTCACACTATTAAAGCCGAATGAGGGGAAACTCTCACGTTCGGTTTGTATGGGGGGAAAGCCTGAGAGGGCCTACCTATCCAACTCTTAGCGCCCTGCAAAGGCTTCCGATGTATAGGGCGTGACGTTTGCCAAAGGCTACTAACTTAAACTTCAAGCTTTGCGGTTTGAAACTAAGGTGTAGTGACTGGCGGCCGTTGTGCGAGTCGTTATAAGGTGAACAAAACAAAGTTAAACTCGGTTTTGGAACCTTATGACCTGCCAAATGTGGCGGGTTAACTGTGTGAGCTTGTTGGTGAAAAACCAAACATAGCGAGAACCTATGAAAAGCATAGCCCGCGCGCGTTTTAAAGTGCACTTTTGTTTTAAAACGAGCGAAGCCGGGCTAAACGGAATGAAGCCACGTGCGACGAATTTCTAGCAACGCGAATAAGATTAACCTTGGTGAATCTGTGTTTGATCCACGCCAACTCTAACCATGATCAGCGGCCGGTCATGGGGTTCTTTGGGTACGGTTGGTGTGCTTAGCAGAAATCTAAGTTCGCAAAGTAAGTTCACATGGAACGAAATAAATTTTAAGCTCACGCGAAAGGTTTAAGCACAAACCGAGCTTAAAATCGGGACGGGTTAAAAAGCCAATGCCGAACTCGAAAGGACGAGTTTTGTTGAAAAGACATGGCCTTAATCGGCCGGATATGCCCACGTAACCCGCGTAAAAAACACGCTTTTGAAAAAAAAACAAAATTTAAAACAAACCTTATGAAAAAAACAAAAAAAACTCAAAAACAGCATCAACCTTATGCCTCAGAGCAAAACTTTGCTCATTATTTTGCGGGTTTGTGGGAAGGCGATGGAAACGTAGCTTTAAAAGCAGATCGTCAAAAAATAACCTTGCACATTACAATGAGCCTGGACCAAAGTCCCTTTTTAACCGCTTTATTGAGCAGGTTAAAACTTAAACTTACGGGGTTTACCATGTTGGCAGTGTTAGTTTACGGCCCGACAACAACAGCGCCGTGTTGAACATCGTTAGCTTTAAAGGTTTAACGTGCTTTGGGTGAACGCTCTTCGTGGGAAATGTCTTAGTCCAAAAGTTTACGCTTTGAACAAGCTGACTGTTTGGCTGCGCAAAAACGGCGCGCAAGTACCGAAAAAACTAAACACCCCTGTGGAGGCTCCCATTTTGTTCAAAAACTGCTTGGTTGGCCGGATTCATTGATGCGGATGGCAGTTTTGGACTTGATTTACGCACGCATCCCCGTGTTAAAGCAGCGTGCCAATTTCAAATGAACCAAATTAGGTTTTTACCACAGACGAAGTTAAGTTATGAGC
>JBASAR010000219.1:0-3178 GCA_049650705.1 Pontixanthobacter sp.
CGGCTCACGGTTCGAGCATTCCCATGGAGATAATCGCCGCTAACGTGTCCGCCTGTTCGGGTTCCTCCCCGGGTTCGGCGCGTAGCCAGAGACCCGCCCCGCCAAGATCGGATTGGGCGATGTCGAACGATTGGCCGTTGGTCGAAGGTTCCGCATTCATGAGATCGTCGAACAGGGCGGCCCCGATCCGCCAACCGGTGAGGTCGACCCCGTGCTGCCTGGCCTGTGCCTCGATCGCAGCCGTGGTCTCCTCAATCCCGGCCTCCTTGGCTGCTATAGCGCGTGCCCGCAGCAGGTGGCGAAGCAGGGACTTGCCTTTCTTCGGCGAATAGCGCCAATCCGGCGTGTCCGGTGGAACGATAAGCGCCCCGTGACGGATGGTGAGAACATGAGTTGCTTCGAAATGATCGAATGCGATTTTCGCCCCCATCTTCCAATTTGCCAGAGTTTGCTCCCGCAGCTCTTCCAAACTGTCGTTCGTGCCGGGTAGATCGGGCAGGACGCTGTCGATTCCCGAAAGATCGAGTCGATGCATGACCTCTACCGTTTGCCGGCGCATCTTGTTCGCCTCGTCGAACAGGGCGGGCAATACAAGCAGGCGAGGACCGCGTCGCTGATCGAACACCAGTGCGGTCTCCTGCGCGGTGCCGCCGCCGGGGAGGGGGGCGGGCCATGCCGCGAAGCTGCGCATCGTCAGTTTTGGATCATCTTCGCCTCGGCAAAAGTGAGCAGCCCGCCATAGGTTTCGAGCATTTCGGTATCGACATCCTCATCATCGATGACGATGTCCAGCCGATCCTCCATTTCGGTCAGCAATCCCGCAACTGCCATGGAATCGAGCTCGGGAATATGCCCGAACAGCCCGGTATCGTTGCTCAAAGCGTCCAGGCGCGCTGGGTCCAGTCCCAGAACGTCGCCCAGGATCGCCCGCAATCGGATATCGATCGTTTCCCTGTTGGGTGCCATGCTGCTTTCGCGCGCAAGATCCCGTTCCGCCACCGGTTTGCCGCTCATGCGTATGCGATTCCCATCCTGTGCCCGATCTCCGGTGGACTATCTTAGCAAAGTGGCCCCGCCTTTAGCTACGGGGGGTTTTGCGTGCAACCCGGCGTATGGCGTGCTTCGCCAGGATGGGCCAGGCGCGCGGTTGGCGCGGATCGTGGCATTCGAGGCGGAAGCGCGGACGCACAACCTCCATCCAGTCGTTTTTGTAAGGATCGTTACCGGTTCCAAAATCGATACAGGCAACATTGTCGGTATCGATCACATGTTCGAACAATGCGGCAGTCAGCACCGTTCCGGCCGACAGGTGACGGTGTTCTTCCAGGTGCGCCAGCTTGTGAATATATGCCTGTCCATCCTCCACGGTCCAGAATTGTGCGGCGACCGGGACGTCTTCATGTTCCGCGATGGCCATACGAAGCCGTCCCGCAGCGCCTTCGAGCATCGCAAATTCGCGCAGGAACTTCGAATTGCCCTCCACCGGTTTCCAGCTCTGGGCGTATATATCTTGGTAACTGTCCCAGACAGCCTCCTCAAAACAATCGATAATCCGAACCGACACTCGGCCGCGTTTGCGTTTGAGCGTCGTCCGCATCCGACCGGATCGCGAAGCCCAATACTGCACGAAACTGCGCCCGTTCACATGCAACACGTGGTTATGGTCGCTTCGCGACATAGCGGTTCGCCAGCCTCCATCCTCGAAAGCAAGACGTAGCAGCTCCGCGTCTTCCCGCGTAAGGGGTGACAGCAGAACCTGGTGCGTGCGACGGCGCAAATCGATGGCGAGCGCACGCATCCCGACATGCTCGCGCGCGCCATACGGATGCCAGGTGAAATTGTACCAGTTGGCCAGCGCCACCAGCGTGCGGCCTTCGCGCATGAGGGGCAAGGCAACCCATTCATTCCCGCCATCGATCGCGGCGATCATCGGTGCTTTCGAATGTCGCGTAAGCAGATCGAGCCATTCGAGCCGCGCGAAAGGTGAATGCGCGGTTCCCATCCGACCTTGCAGAAACTTAACCGTGTCGTGATAGCGGACCCCGCTCATCGATCGAACCCCTTCGCTTTGGACCGCGCATGTCGAACGCCCGCCAGTCAGATATCATTCCGCCTGCATGCCCGCTGGACCATCTGGCCGGATTGGGGGCGGATGGCGATCCCGCACTCGTGCTGCGAGACCGCACCCTTACGCATAAGGATTTAAAAGACCGTGTCGCGCGACTGGCCGGTTGGTTGCAAACGCAATGCCCGCAGAAGGGTACGCGGGTGGCCGTCTGGGTCGCAAAAACCGAACTGGCGTGTCTGATGCCGTTGGCGGCGGCGCGGGCGGGACTGGTGCTTGTGCCTATCAATCCGCTGCTCAAGCATGGTCAGGTGGCGCATATACTGGCGGATAGCGAGGCACGGCTGCTGATCGGAACGCCGGCGCGTTTGGCGACGTTGCAGCCTGGCGAGTGTCACGCGCGATGTTCGACGGCGGAGGAAGATATCGTGATGGGGGCGCTTTCCGATGTGTTATCGCCGCTACCGCCGTCGGCCCACGACCCCGCCGATCTATGCGCGATCCTCTACACCAGCGGATCGACTGGTTTGCCCAAGGGCGTAATGTTAAGTCATGCCAATTTGTGGCTGGGTGCCGATAGTGTCGCACGATATCTCGAACTGCAGGCCGATGATGTCACTCTGGCGGTGCTGCCCCTGTCCTTCGACTACGGTCAGAACCAGTTATTGAGCACGTGGTTTGCCGGTGGATGTGTCGTACCGATCGATCATCTGTTCGCAAAGGACGTCGTTCGTGCGTGCGAGCGCGACAAGGTCACGACGCTGGCCGCCGTGCCGCCGCTTTGGCTGCAACTGGTTGAATTGGATTGGCCCCGGGCAGCCACCGCTTCGCTGCGCCGTCTTACCAATAGCGGCGGGGCGCTGAGCGAGGTGCTGGTACGCCGGTTGCGCAGTGTGGTGCCCGATGCGATGCTGTTCGCGATGTACGGCCTTACCGAAGCCTTTCGATCGACCTATCTTGATCCCGTCCTGATCGATGCGCACCCGACATCGATGGGCCGGGCGATCCCTTATGCCGAAATTCTGGTTATCAGAGACGATGGGGATTTGGCGGCTGCCGGGGAGGAGGGCGAGCTTGTCCATTGCGGGCCATTGGTGGCGCTAGGATACTGGC
>JBASAR010000220.1:0-2541 GCA_049650705.1 Pontixanthobacter sp.
CAACGCCCATCTCACCGCATCATGCCAGCACCGTATTGCTGCTCAGCCCGGTGCCCCCTTCGACAGGCTCAGGACAGGATTATCGCGGACGATCATCCCCGGCTTGCCGCGTTCGGCGATCAGATTGGTTAGCGCGCGCATGACCCTGCAACTACAGATCGATGTATCCGCCACCGCTCGCAGGCACTCTCTGGTCATATCATCCACGATGTCGAGCATGCGGAACCGTCTCCCAGACGCCATCTGATCATGCATAAAGGCCCTCATGAGCTTGTCGAAGGATGCAGGCTCCAACGCTGGATCGGTAGGGCAAGCACTGGAGCCGGTGCTCTGGTGCCGACAGCACGCTTGCGGCTGCGCCGCCTCCTGACCGCCAGCCCTTCCTTCTGATACAGGCGCTGGGACTTCTTGTGGTTGAACATCTTGCCCTCCCGACGCCAGCAGGATGTCCAGACGGCGATAGCCGAACCGGCGGCGCTGGTTGGCTAGCTCGCGCAGCTTCTCGCGAAGCGAGACGTCGACCTTCTTCGCATCTGCTCTTCGATAAACCTCGTTCTCCTCATTTCGTCCGTCCTTCTATCTGGGCCGGACTCTCATCGAGACTGGAGGAAAATGAGGGGGTCAGGTGACCGGCGGAGGATTACGATCAGGAACAATGGGAAGGCGAGGATTAGCGCAGTTCCTAGTCCCCAGCAATTATCCCGCCCAAGATCGCCAAGCTGCGCGACGGTTTTCAGGATATAGCGAAGGCCTGAACGCACAAGAGCGAAGCACCGTTAAATTGCCCCGCCCTTTTGTGATCTATTTTATTAAGAAATCAGCCTGCTTCGTCCAACTTGCGATCGGCTTTTTCAACCATTTCTTCCTTCTTCTCACGCGCCTGACCGGTAAGTTGCCGCGCCTTGCCCTTCGCCTGCTCGATCGCCTGTTCGCCGGCATCGTCCAGCTTATCGCGTTCGGTCCTGCTCATTGGAATGGTGGAACCAGCGACCGCACCGATGGCTGCCGCAATGAAGCCGCCGACCAGCAGGTGATCGTAAATTGTGTTCACCGTCTTGCTCGCGGCAGAGCGCGCCCGGCAGCTAGCGGATCGACGGGCTTCACCTGCGCGGTTCGTCAAATTATCACGCTGTTCCCGCATTTTTTCGGTCGCCTGATCCAGGCGGTCACGGAACGATTTTTTCATCCTCGTCGTGCCGTTGTGCTAGCATCAGGACATTCGCGCGTGCCCGGTTTTGCCGACCGAGATAGGCGACATTGTCTTCGCCGTCAGTCGGTTCGATGGACGACATACGTTCGACATAACCGCGGTGATAACGGTCTTGGCTATCCCATTCGGCTGAATAGCCGCCGCTACCATCCGAACCGCCGAACGACTTACCATTGCACGGGGTAAGGGCCGATGGCTTTGCGTCCTTGTCGCTGATAAGCCACAACAGTCCGCTGCCGATTACGACGATCGGGAGTGGGTTGCGCTTCGCCTGATCGATGATGTCGTTGCCATCCATGTCGCCAAGTTCGGTCTTGTTAAGAACCGTATCCAGCATTTTGCGAGGAGTCGGCTGATCGCTCAACTGATCGACCGTCGCACTTATTTCGCGTTGGGTCTGCTCAATGTCCCGTTCGATAGCGTCGGGATCGTCCTGATTACAGGTTGCCGCATCTGGGGTGCGCTCGGCGGTTTCGATTGTACGTTCCGGTTTCAAATTGGCGGTGGACATCTTCTTCTTCGCAGCCTGAAACATGAAGAACGCAAGTGCAAGGGTGATCAGTCCGACAAAGATGATACCGAGCTGCAAGTTATCGAGCCCGTCGCCGAGCCATACGCCAAGGCCCCATCGCCACGACGCCGAGGCTGGAAATGCCGACTACCGCCGCACCGACAAGCGAACCGATGGCGATTTTTAGATCGTCAATCCCCTCGCGCAATTCGGCCTGCGCCAGATGCGATGCCTGGCTGGTCAGTTGACCCAGCAATTCGACGACGTTGGCACTTTCCTGCTGGTCGTCAGCCGGGAGAGTGCGCTTGGGTTGGATGTCTATCCTGTCGGCCATGTTCAGGATCCTCCCGTGAACGTGCCGGGCGTCCGGGTCGTACCGGTTGGCGAAATTACGCCGGAAGTCGTGCGTTCCGAAGCAGTGCCGGTCGATGCCGTAAACCGCGAGTGCGTTGGACTCGAACCCGTGTCGGAGGGCTGGGTAGACAAACCGGAAGCGGGATCGATATCGTCCAGCGAAACGTCCGATTGCTGCGCGCCCGCTTTCATGACCCGAGCGGCGGCAAAACCGGCAATGGCGGACTCTGCAAGAAGGGCGGCGGGATTGTCACGCGCGAACCGATCGACGTCGCCAATCATTTCGCGTGGCTTCCCGCTTAGCGGCGAACGTAAGAACGGATTTGCTAAAAGATAATTAATTGTGCCGCTCTTCGGGTCAGCGCTTTGTCCTGCACGGCATCGGTGAGCAAACGCTAGAGCTTTGCTTTTTCGCTTTCGTGCATTCTTAACCGACTTGTTCCGCACTGTTCCAGCCCATCATCAT
>JBASAR010000221.1:0-3511 GCA_049650705.1 Pontixanthobacter sp.
GTGGGCATTCACGAACACGGCCTCGCCTTCATCTACACCGATCTGCGCAGTTTTGGACAGGCGGCGGCGCAATTCGAAAGCCGGGAGGCCTTTTTCCGCGCCATCGTCGATCCGCTTCTGCAGAAAGGTCTTACTGTCCTCATCCCGACCTTCACCTATACGACGCAGGGGCGCTTCGATATCGACGCGACGCCTTCGCGGCTGGGGGCGATCAACAAATGGATGTCGCGCCACCCCGGGGCCCTACGCTCGGCGCATCCCCTGTTCTCGGTCGCGGCGATCGGACCGCACAGCGATATCGTACAGGGTATCGGCAAAAGTGCGTTCGGCGCGGACGGCATATTCGAACGGATGAGGAACCGGAACGCCGCCTTCCTGCATGTCGGCCGACCGGTCGCCATCGGCAACACCTGCGTCCATTATGTCGAACAAATGTGCGGTGCGACCTATCGTTATCAAAAAGCATTCGACACCGAGGTTTATCGCGGCGACCTTTTCGTGGGCACGGATTACACCGCGCTGGTCCGGCGCCGCGATGTCGAAGGCTGCGATTTCGATTTCGGCTATCGGCAGGACCCGGCGACGCTGGCGGAGGGGCTCGGCATCCGCGAGGTGGGCTCGAACGCCGATTTTACCAACATCTCCTGTTACGATTACGACCGGACGATCGAATTCTTCATTCGATCCTTTTATGCCGATCCCAACGTGTTCATCCGCGAAACCTTCCTCGAACGCGATTGATACGCGCAACGGCAAAATTGATCGACAACCGGCGGATTTCTCCTATGCACGGTCCGAACCGGTCCCGAGAACGTGATCGCATAACCCCGAAAATGAAAGCCACCGCCTTGCTCCATTCCCGCTACAGCCCGATTGTTATCGCCTTGAGCATTATCGCCGTCGCCGCATCGATGCCGGCTCATGCGCAGGACGGCAGGCAGGACGATGGCGAACGCCGTACGCGGATCGCCTTGGGACCTCAGCTGGTGCCCGCCTATCCCGGTGCCGACGGACTGGTCCTGCGCCCGCTCATCGATTTTTCGCGTGCGGATGCGGGGGACGATTTCGCGTTCGAAGCGCCCGATGAAAGCATCGGCTTCTCCTTGTTTAGAACCGGCGATCTGTCCTTCGGTCCGTCCGCCAATTTCGAAGGCGAACGGTCTTCGGGCGATGTCGGGGGGTTGCTGCCCGAAGTCGGATTCACATTCGAGATCGGCGGCTTCGCGCAGTATCAGGCGACGGACAATCTGCGTTTTCGTGCCGATGCGCGTCAGGCGATCAACGGGCATGACGGGTTCATCACGGTTCTCGGCGCGGATTTTGTCCAGCGCGATGGCGACGATCATGTCTTCTCCATCGGTCCCCGTGTCACCCTGACCGACGGGAACTACCAATCCGCCTATTTCGGCGTCGATCCGCAGGATGCGGCCATATCCGGCCTGCCCGCCTACGATGCCGATGGCGGCCTCCAGGCAGTTGGGGTGACGGCAGGGTACATCCAGCAGTTTTCGCCCAAATGGGGCCTCTACAGCTATGCCAAGTATGAACGATTGGTCGGCGACGCCGAAGATTCGCCGGTGACCGCCTTGTTCGGTTCGAAAGACCAGGTGTCGGGCGGCGTTGCCCTCAGCTACACTTTCGGGGTCGACTGACGCATATCGACATCGGTCGCGCGGCTATACCATGGAGCGCCCTCAATCGCCGATCAGTCCCAGCGCTCGCATCATGATCGCGTGAATGCGGTTCTGTTCAATAACCCCGCGGACCTGGTCCGAACCCGGGCCGGCGGCGTATAGCACCACATCTTCGCCGCCATGTGTTTCGCTGCCCGTGGGGATCAGTGCCTGTTGGACCGCCGCCCCTTGCGTATCGGGTGCCTGACGCGGGCCGGCGCCAATCGCGCCAGGCCCATTGGCATAACCGAGCGTGGTGTAGGGCTGCCCATCGCGCGCCACGGCGACCTCCGCATCCGGTTCGCCCTGCCTGTCGTTCCCGCGCACCAGGCCCAGGATCGGATTGCCGCGCGTGGGGTAACCCGCCATCGTGAAGACATGGCTGTGATCGGCGGTCACCAGAACCAGCGTCTCGGACAGGTCGACCGTATTGAGCGTCGCCTGTACGGCGCGGGCGAACTCCTGCGTTTCCGAAAGGGCCAGCGCCGCGCGGCCCGCATGATGCCCGTGATCGATCCGCCCGCCTTCGACCATCAGGAAATACCCGTCGGGATCGTTGCCGAGCCGCGACAGGGCTGTGGTCGTCATTTCGGTCAATGTCGGTTCGTCCCGATCGACGTTCTCGGGCAGCGCCTTTTCCAGCATGAACTGCATATGCGACGGTGAAAATAGGCCGAGGACAGGGGCATCGTCGTTGGGCAGGACAGCCAATTCGGCCCGCGTGGTCACGATGTGGCCGCCGGTCCGTGCGGCCCAATCGGCGGGTAGATCGGCGGCGGCGATCGTGCGATTGCCGCCGCCATTGTTGCCGTAGAACGGCGCGCTGCCCCCACCCAGCGCGACATGGAAGGGGAAATCGAGCATCTGCCGCGCCAGATCGGTGCAGCCTGCTTCGGTTTCGGTCGCGGGAACGTCGCTATCGGATTCCCAATCGCGTTCGGGCGTATGACCGTAAACGGCCGCGGGCGTCGCATGGGTCAGCCGGGCGGTCGATACGATACCGATTGCTTTGCCGCGTTCCGCCAGTTCTTCGCCGATGGTACGCAGCGTACCGGCTTGCCCCTGTGCGCAATTCCCACGCTGAACGGAGGGGCCGACATTGAGGACCCCGGCGCGCGTTTTCACCCCGGTCGTCATGGCGGTCGCGGTTCCAGCGCTGTCGGAAACCTGCTGGTTGGTGTTGTAGGTTTTCACGATTGCCGTCGACGGAAGCCGTTCGAAAGACAGCACATTCTCCTCCCCCGTCTCGCCGCGCGACTGCCCGTCGTAAATGCGCGCGGCGGTCACGGTCGATACCCCCATGCCATCGCCGATGAACAGGATGACGTTCTTCGCCCGGGCCGCCTCCACTGCCATCGCGGCGGTGTCGGTCTGCGACACGGCAAGCCCGCGCGGCGAGGTTGCATCGGTGCAGCCCGCCAATACGAAGAACATCGATGCCGTTGCGGCGATAGTCGTTCGGGTCATGGCCGTATTCCTGTTTGATGCATGGGTTCCGGCAATCGTTCTGCCGCCGATGGGCCGGCTTTCCAACCGGTTTGTTGCAGTGTCGTGTCGGAGATTGCGACGAAATGCGATGGATGGTTCGGTATCGGAGGGTATTCGCGATCGCTTCGCCTTTCCATCGGGCGGGCGAGGTCTTAAGGGGGCACCATTATGACGATGCTTCGCAATATTGCCGTTCTGTTGATGGTTTTGGTCTTCGGTGCCTCCTGCACGACGGATCGTTCGTATGGTGAGGCTGCGGGTATTGAGGTGACGCAGTTGGGTGAGTTGCCGGTTCCGGAAAGCCCGCGTGGGTATGGTTTGCGGGTGTATGACGAGATTGTGGTTCGGGT
>JBASAR010000222.1:0-15557 GCA_049650705.1 Pontixanthobacter sp.
TCTCAACATGACAGAGTGAGCATATGAACAATTTTGAAGATCGGGCAGACATGCTGATAACCTTGACGTCCGACATCGTGGCGGCCCATGTCAGCAAAAACAATGTCAACGTGGCCGATTTGCCCCAACTGATCGGCAACGTCCATGCCGCTTTGGCTGATCTTGGTCAGTCCGTCGATGCGGAAGAAAACATTCACGAACCGGCCGTTTCGGTGCGGGCTTCGGTCAAACAAGAACATCTCGTTTGTCTCGAATGCGGCAGAAAACTGAAAATGCTCAAACGCCACTTGATGACCGAACATGACTTGACCGTCGCGGACTACCGATCACGTTGGGAGCTTCCCAAGGACTATCCGATGGTTGCACCGGAATATGCTGCAACCCGCAGCGATCTCGCCAAGAAGAGCGGTTTGGGGCGCAAGCCTGGCCAGGCTCGAGGCCGAAAGAAGAAGTCTGTCTGAACTTGATTGATGCGGTGGAAACCCGAAGAATCCAAATTTAACGTGCCTAGTTCGAGCGTTGGATATGTGATCGTTCGATTATCTTCGTCTATAGTTAAGCGATCGTCGTCGTTGTGAATTATCAATCGACCCGGCGCACCTGTGGGGGTTCGTATTGTTGCGATATGAAGTCTTCCCCCGGTAGATAGGCACGGAAAAAGAGGTTAAATCTTCCCCGGGCGGGGTCGGCAGCCAATTGATTCCTGCTGCATCAGGGCGTTCGGCTTAAAGATGGATGGTGAGCGAACAATCTTCGACCACCTTAAGGTCAGGATCGATGTCGCGGACAGCGTATTTGACGATTGGATTGGCGACGAGGTTGAATGCGTTATCGTAAAGCGTGATCGACCAGAACGCATCGACCTGCGGTATCTGGTGGGAAGCGAACCGCAAAACATAGCGGTTGCTTCCATTGAGGTTCTTGCCATTCTGATCGGTGAAGGTGCGCAGCTTCACCGCTTCCTCGATGCAGTTCTCGAGCCCGCCCGATAATGCTTGCGTTGCTGCGCGACCGAGGAAATCGGCGTTCTCGGTCATTCGGCACCAGTTCGCCGGATTGTATGTCCAGCCATTGACCGTCCGGTTCTGGTTGGTGATCGATCCGATACGCTGCGAAGTTTTCTGCAAAAGCGCCTGCGCATCGCGTTGAGCACGTTCGAGACCCCTGCGAACATCTTCGGACTGATCGTCGAGCCTATGCTTTCATACGACCTTCTTCACATCCGCTCTTCGGTAAACCTCGTTCTCCTCTTTTCGTCTGTCCTTCTATCAGGGCCAAATTCTAATCGAGACTAAAGGAAAATCAGAGAGTCACGTCACCGGCGCGGGATTACCAACGGGAATAATAGGAAGGCGAGGATTAGCGCAATTCCTATTGTCTGGCCGTCATCCCACCCAAGATCGCCAAGCTGCGCAAAGGTTTTCAGGACAAGGCGAGGACCTAACGAAAAAGGGCGGGATACACCGTTGGTATCCCGCCCTCTATTTTTTTAGATGACGAAGCGTCAGCTGGCTTCGTCCATCTTGCGATCGGCTTTTTCGACCATTTCATCCTTCTTCTCACGCGCCTGACCGGCAAGTTGCCGCGCCTTGCCCTTCGCCTGCTCGATCGCTTCCTCGCCTGCGTCGCCGAGCTTGCCGCGTTCGGTCTGGCTTAACGGAACGGTCGAACCGGCGACCGCACCGATGGCTGCCGCTATGAAGCCGCCGACCAACGGGTGATCGTAGAACGCATTCGCCGTCCTGCTCGCGGCAGAGCGCGTCCGACGGCTAGCGGATCGACGGGCTTCGCCTGCGCGAGACGTCAGGTTGTCGCGCTGTTCCCGCATCTTGTCGGTCGCTTGATCCAGGCGATCGCTGAACGATTTTTCATCCTCGTCATGCCGCTGTTCCAGCATGAGATAATTCGCCCGTGCCCGGTTGCGTCGACCGAGATAGGTCACATTGTCTTCGCCGTCATTCGGCTCGATCGCAGACATGTGCTCGACATAACCACGGTGATAGCGGTCATGGCTGTCCCATTCGGCCGAATAGTCGTCGCTGCCGCCCGAGCCACCGAACGATTTGCCGCCGGACGGGGTGAGAGCCGATGGCTTCGCGTCCTTGTCGCTGATGAGCCACAATAGCCCGCCACCAATCAACGCGATCGCGAGCGGATTGCGCTTTGCCTGATCGACCATGTCGTTGCCGTCCATGTCGCCAAGTTCGGTCTTGTTAAGAACCGTATCCAGCATCTTACGGGGGGTCAGCTGATCGCTCAACTGATCGACCGTCGCACTCATTTCACGTTGGGTCTGCTTGATGTCCCGTTCAATAGCGTCGGGATCGTCTTGATTATAGGTTGCCATTATCGTGCTCCGTTATTCGTCAGATTGCCGGTTGCCGCATCGGGTGTGCGCTCTGCGGTTTCGATGGTGCGTTCCGGCTTCAGGTTGGCAGCGCACATCTTCTTCTTCGCTGCCTGAAACATGAAGAACGCGATTGCGAGGGTAATGAGACCAACAATGATGATGCCGAGCTGCAGGTTGTCGAGCCCGTCGCCGAGCCATACGCCCAGCCCCATCAACACGACGCCAAGGCCGGAGATGCCGACCACCGCTGCGCCGACAAGCGAACCGATGGCGATTTTCAGATCGTCGATCCCCTCGCGCAACTCGGCTTGCACCAGATTGACCTGTTGCTGCGCCAGATGCGATCCCTGGCTGGTCAGTTGACCCAGCAGATCGACGACATTAGCGCTTTCCTGCTGGTCGCCAGCGGAGACGCTGCGCTTGGGTTGAATGTCTATTTTGTCGGCCATGTTCACGATCCTCCCGTGAACGTGCCGGGGGTTCGGGCCGTGCCGGTTGGCGAAGTTACGCCGGGGGTCGTACGTTCCGAAGCGGTGCCGGGCGATGCCGTAAACCGCGATCGCGTGGAACTCGAACCCGTGTCGGAGGGCTGGGTAGACGAACCGGAAGCGGGATCGATATCGTCCAGCGAAACGTCCGATTGCTGGGCGCCCGCTTTCATGACCCGAGCGGCGGCGAAACCGGCAATGGCGGACCCCGCAAGAAAGGCCGCGGGATTGTTGCGCGCGAACCGATCGACGTCGCCGAGCATTTCACGTGGTTCCTTGCCCTCCACCGTTTCGGCAAGATCGGCGACACTACTAGCCGCCTGCTTGAATGCACTGGCGAGCCAGTTCGGTGCGTCGTCATCCTGTTCCAGCGTATCGCCAGCTTCGCGCAATGCCGAAGAGGTGGAATGCGCGGCAGAAGTTGCCTTTTGAGAGGCTTCCCTAGTTTTTTCTTCCGCCTGCGAAGCGGCCGTGTCCTTTAACTTTGCCGCATCCTGTTTCAATTCGTCCTTAGTCGATCCGGCGGGGGTGCTTGTTCCGCCACCGATACTGAAATCACCTGATCGATTCATCGTTTTTCTCCTAGCCATTCTTCTTATTTAAAGGAACGGCAGGCAAGCTTCGCAACAAATCAAACCTTTGATATACAAAGAACAACCGACACTAAGGATTTGCGGTTATCGGTCGGCGCCTTCGGCAAAGTGAGCTACCGATTTGTCGTGGTCGATGCCGTCGATCATCCTTACAGAGTCCCTGGGCTTTCCCTTTTTGTTGACCATCACGCCCCCAACCACAGTAGGATGAGCAAACGGCAATAGCCGAAGGCTCTCACGAGGGCGCCGTCGCTGGTTAGCCAAGTTGCTTAGCTCCTCTGGAAACTCGGCATCACTGTCTCATATGGAACGGTAACTCACACTTTTGACGCTTGGCATTAATGACACGGCAAGCCCGCCACTCACTTATCTTGTGACAAGCACGGGAATGGGTCACAGCTTCCCGCTTAGCGGCAAACAGAGGAACAGATTTGCTAGAAGATCCTTTAAAACAGTTTGGTCGAGCATCGCATCAGCCAGTAAGGGCTCGCGCATCGCGTTCCCGCTCTTGAGCGCCCACAAGCGACGAGCCTGTTAGGATCAGCGCGCCAAGCGGTGCTGGAGGAAGAAACGAAGCATTTGGCGCGATGCGTCGGGTCCGCTGCTATCAGTATAGGATCCATTGGGCGATCCGCCCGCCCAGGCATGGCCCGCGTCGGCGACCTCCCAGTGTTCCGCGAAACTGCGACCCGTATGATCGACCAGCGCCGTCTTGCTATAGCGCCGACCCGCCGGGCTTACAGCATCATTCACCTTGCGTTCGAGCGAAGCCAACTCGGGTGCCGACTTCCACATCGCATGAATTTGTTCACTGTTTGCCGGGTGGACCGTGGTGTCGCGATCACCATGAAACGTGATCAGCGGCACGTAGGCTCCCGTGCCGTCCGTCCGGGTTCGGCCGCTTCCCTTCATCGCTGCAAAGGCACTGGGCAAGTCTCTAGCCGAACCGCATGCGAGCCCGGAATGGATACCTGCCGCAGCGTAGATTTCCGGATAGACGTTGGCCATGATTGCCGCTGCCGCTCCGCCGGCGGACAGTCCCGCGACGTAGACCCGGGCGGGATCGATGGCATGATTGGCAATGATCTCGCGGGTGATGCCGGCGATCATTGCCGGTTCGCCCATATCCCTCATTTGGTCGCCCGGACGGAACCAGTTCCAGCATTTGTGCGCATTGCCCGCTTGCGTCTGTTCCGGATAGACGACTACGAAACCCATTTCGACCGCCAGTTCGTTCATGCGGGTTCCGTGCGCGAAGTCCTGCGCGGACTGGGTGCAGCCGTGAAGCATAACGACCAGCGGCATGGTCACCTCGACGTGCGAGGGTACATAAAGCAAATAATCGAGCCGACCCCGCCCCGCGTCGAAACTATGCTTGCGCATGTTGGTGGCCGGAGCCGTTCGCTGTTCGGTGCCCTTGCCGGCGTGCGTGACCGTCTGCGGCTCCGGGAGAGTTAAGGGGCCAAGTGCCCGTATGTCGATCGGCGATCCGGGCCGCGCCTTTGGCCCCTCCCTGTGCAAGCTCGCCGAGCCCAAAGACCTTTGTATCAGCGCAGTCGCGTCATTGAGCTTTCCGGCACGGGTCAAAGCAAGGATCTGGCCCATCTGATCGCCGATTGGGTAAGTCATCGTATAAAATCCTAAAGTTGGGCCTGGATGTCAGACCATTCGATCGGCCAGTGCCGACTTGACGGGTGCCGGGGCATGGAAAGCCCCGAGCACCGAAAGTGATTTAATCGTAGCGAGCGCCAGTTCGGGTTCGACATCATTGCCAATGCTGAGTAGTCCCAAAACACGCAGTTCGATCATTTCGCCAGCGTCGCGCGCTGCTTCCAGCTCATCTCGACCAAGATAGCTGATACCCAGCACCGGCATTTCGCGAGTGCGAACCTGTCGCGAGATTTCATCGTGCCGAGCCAATTCGTTGCGAATTGCCGTGCGGATGAAATCGGTCCTGTTGGCAAAGACGCTTTCCTTCACCAGCAAATCGATTGACCCGAGATCGACGTAGCCGAGATTGATCGTAATTTTTTCGCTATCGCCGCCGGGCTTCGTTAGGAAAACTTTCATACCATCCTCCTGGATGGTGCAGAGATGGGTTTGAACTGATTGCGATGCAAGCGGTCTTTGCAGACACGAAGATTTCGTGACCGAGCGGACGGTTCTCGAAGGGCATGATCGTTCGCAACAAATGGACTAGGTATCAATGCCCGAACCACCCGCGCAGAACCTTTGGTCGCCAGTACCCTTTGGGTCATCTGCAGACTGTCCGACCTTGGTAGGCCAATATCGAGAGAAGTCCCCCTGCCCCAAAACGAATGTCGTTGTAGCGGCTTGTGGACTATTGCGCTGCCTATCGCGGTCAGCCTCTTTATGTCTCGGCGGCGCTCCATTGTGCGGGGTCCAACGCTAGTAACTTGACTAGCTGCGCGTAGAGCGCCGGCTCTTCGTCGCGCAGATCCTCAGGCTTTTCGAAAAAAGTCACGATGGCTTCGGCGAAGAACTCCTGGTGGTTTGTTGCTTCATAAGCGTCAACCAGCGTAGGCCGCCCGCTTTCGACCCGCCCCACATGGTCCTGGAAAGCGTCGAGCATGGCTTTTTCCCAGTCAGCGAAACCCTGACCTTTGCGCAAAATGGGGATGCCGTTGGTATGACCGGTCAACGCGTCCAGCTGGTGCGCAAATTCGTGAATGACGACGTTGTGACCATCGCCCGGGTCAAGTCCGCCCTTGAGCGCATCATCCCATGACAAGATCACGGGTCCCCGATCCCAGCTTTCGCCCAGCGATCCGATGTCGCTCTCATGCACGACGTTACCATCATGCGTGTTGCGGTTTGCGCGGAATGTGTAAGGGTAGATCAGTATGGTCCTGAGCGTGTTGTACCAGACCGGACTGTTCACGATCAAAAGGCAGGCCTGCGCCGCGATCGAAAGTTTCATCCGCTCCATGACCTCCAGACCATTATTGCCATGAAACGTGATCTGATCGAGGAACATGTTCACCTTCCCCTCCAGCTTGGGACGCAGCGATGCCGGCATGCGCCGTACGATCGGCACCAGCTCCGATACGATCCTCCGCTGTTCCGAAGTCAGAGGATCCGCTAGCAGTCGTTCTCGCTTCCGCTGCAATGCAAAACGTCGATAAAGAAGGACCGCGACGATCAGTAGGCCAAGAAGAGGGAACGGCAAATATGTCATCGGTCGGTGAGATAAATCGTGCGGTTAACGACCATATCAAGACCATAGTATTTTCGCTTCATCGGCCCAAAATGCTAGCATGTCCCCGAACGCTTGAGCCACTTGGTGGCGTGAAACTATTTTGCACTAGCCGCTTGCGATCTGATCGCGGCCCTTGACCATGCGAGCATCGATCAGCAATTTTCGGGGTCGTTAGTCGCCATTCCGGTTTGCGGGGTTCGCAACCCGACTTCTGCCTTTCCGCTAACGACCCCATTCGAGACATTTCGAGCAGGTCGAATGAGCATTGGATCACGATGGCTCATTTGCATCAGTGGCCGTAGAAAGGGTCGATAAGCGGAGCTTGGCGCGATTACGGCAGGCTGGCAAAAGCCTGCATCACCCAATTCTGCACAAGCCTGATTCCCGGAAGGCGGCGCAGGTCCCGGTGGACAATCAACCACGGCTGCCGGCCTGGCAGCACCGATGGTGGCGGTATCTCGACTAGCGTGGCCGCTCGCAGGGCGAAGGGCACAGGCAGAAGGGCAATACCCGCACCCGCCAGCGCCGCTGCGAGTAATCCGCGCGTGCTACCGGTGCGCATCGCGACGGCATCCGTAAGCCCGTGGCGCGTAACCCAGTCGAGTTCGGGAAGTCGGCCATAGCTGTCGTCGTAGATCAGCAGCCGCTCCGCCTTCAGATCGATGCCCGCAGGCTCGCGGCCCGCGAGGTAATCGGCCGAGGCGAACAGGCCGAGCCGGATGTCGGCGAGCCTGCGCGCATAAAGGCTCGCGCCGTCGGGCCGCACCATGCGGATCGCCAGATCAGCATCTCGCCCGGCGAGACTCACCACATCGGCTTGCGACTGGAGGTGCACCTGAAAGTCCGCTCCCATCGCCCAAAGCCGGCCCATCGCGGGGGCCAGCACATCGGAGATCACGAATTCGGTCGCCGAGATGCGCACCGGAACCGCTTTGCCACCCTGCCTGAGGCTCTCCGCCACCCGCTCGACGCGGCGCACTTGCTCGGCGATCGGTGAGGCAGCCTCGGCCACGGCAAGGCCTGCGCTGGTCACCCGCACGCCATCGGTGCGCCGGTCAACCAGTTGCAGGCCGAGCGCTGCCTCCAGAGTCTCGATCCGCCTCGATACGGTCGACACCGCGACACCGCGCGCCTTGGCAGCGGCGCTGAGCGTGCCCGCGTCGCGGATCGCGATGAGATCGCGAAGGTCCTGCGGATCAAGCGGCATGGCCATGTCCTTTTGCGCAAACGGAGGATTGATTTGCTGTATCGCAAGATGCTGCATGGCTGGCAATCGCCTAACCTCTCGCCATTCAACAAGGGGGGCGAGGATGGCGATACAGGCACAAGGGTTTCGCAGCACACGGACAGCCGGGTTCTGGCTGGCCGCTGCCATTGCCGCGCTGCAAGGCGTCAACGCGGTGCGGACCGTCATCGACCCTCAGGGCTTCGCGACATACATGGGCCTGCCCGTCGGCCAGTTGGGTGCGCTTGGCTGGGTGCATGTCTATGGGCTCAGGACCGGGTTCATCGCTGTGCTCACCACAGTTCTGCTGGCCCGGAGCGACTTTGCCGCCTTGCGCTGGATGGCGCTGGCCGCGCTGCTGATGCCGCTTGGTGACGCGTGGCTCACCGCGAGCGCGGGGGCAGGTGCGCCGATTGTCGGTCGGCACCTTGCCATTGCACTGTTCCTATTGGTCGCCTCGCATTTCTTAGCGCGCGCCGCGCAGACAAAGGCGTCAACATGACTGGCCCTCTCACCCGCCTCGGCGCGCGGATCGACACCTGGGGCGGCAGAGCCAAGATGGCGCGTTTCCGCGAGGGCTGGCCCGCGACCGCCACGCCGCAGGTCAAATTCCATCGAACCGCCAAGGTGCAATACCGCTATCTCGACGCAGGCAGCGGGCACCCGATTGTCTTCACGTGCGACCCGCCGATGACGATCGAAGTCTACGGGCCGTTGGTCGAGGCTTTCGCCGCGCACTTTCGTGTGATCGTGGTCGAATTGCCCGCCATGGGCTTCTCCGCCACCACAAGCGATTATGCCTTCGGGTTCCGCGAGACCAATGACGATCTTGCCGCCTTCCTGCGCGATGTGGCGGACGAAGGAAGCATCTTCGCCTTCTCCTGCGCCGCCAGTCTCGCCGCGCTTGATATTGCAGGCCGGATGCCGGAACTCGCCTCGCACCTCGCCCTTATTCAGGCGGGCGGCACCGAGGCTTTCGCCGTCTGGAAGGCCGGGCGCGATCCCAAGGGCATTCTGGCGCGGCCAATTGTCGGCCAATTGGTGATGGCTCGCATGGCGCCCAAACGCATGCCGCAGTGGTATGGCCTTTCTGTTGGACGAAAGGATCAGATCCCGGATTTCTGCGCTTGTGCAGAACGCTCTTTTCAGCACGGAGCGATGTGGTCGTTGGCGAGCGCCTACCAGATCTACATGAACCAGCAGGACGAACTGCCCCGGCCCGCGCAGCCGATCCTGTCGATCTGGGGCTCGGCCGATCGCTCGCACCCCGAAGGCAACGCACATTCGCTGGCACGGCTCTATGAAGGCGTGCGGACGGCAACTTTCGACAACCTTGGCCACACGCCCGAACTTGAAGCGCCCGATCTGGTTCTGGCCGCGATACTCGACTTTGTGGGGACTCGATGATGCCACACAGCAATTCCGTCCCGCCCGGCTACGAGCCGCATCTTCGCCAGAGCCCGGTAACCGATCCGTGGGAGCCGCTGTTTGTCAGGCGGGATAGGAGCGCGCTCAGCCTCGGCCTGAGGATCGCCGCCGCCCATTGCAACGCGCGCAAGCTGCTGCACGGCGGGGTGATCTCGGCGATCGCCGACAATGCGATGGGGCTCGCCTGCGTGATGCAGATGGAGCGAACTTCCGCCCTGACTGTCAGCCTGTCGGTGGATTTCCTTGCGGTCGGACGCGTCGGCCAGTGGCTCGAAGTGCGCGCTATACCCGCGAAACTCGGACGCACACTCGCCTTTGCCGATGCCCGGATTGAGGCCGACGGCGAGATGATCGCCAAGGCCGCCGCGAGCTTTCGTATTGTCGAGGTTGCCGCGAACACCACCTAATGCGGCGTCCCGACTGTCGAACTGCCATCCTGATTGGCAACTTTCCACCCCAATCTCGGTCAATGCTCAAATTCCTGCCCAGTCCCAAAAGCGGCCATTGGCACAGTGGGACCCGGATGACCGCTTTCGGGGAACGCGGGCGACAAGCTTAATGACCGATATTGGGGCGCAAACCCGTTATTCGATCAAAGCCCTCGCCGCCCTTAGCAGTGCCCCGATCTGATCCCCTTGAGCGACCAACTCAGCAAGCAGGTCTTTCATCACACCTGCATCCTGCCCCCCGATAGTGAGCGCGGTGACGCTAGCATCCTCCATGCGCATGCCGGCTTCCGTGCATAGCCGCAGGATCGTCTCGCGGTCTGGGTCATCCATAAGCCGACCAAGCGAGGAACGCCGGCACAAGTCCACCACCAGCTTTTCGGATCAATGTGATCCTCGCCTTCCCCTCCATTCGACTGGACTTCGTGTCGCGCCCAAGCATTGGTCGTGTTGCCGCCGCGGAACCAAATCGCAGGGCACCGCTGCAGATCGATCCCGATGCTGCAGCTTCGGTCAGTGGAAGAACCGGATGTTCCGGTTCGCATCCCGAAGGACCTACCAATGACCACCGATACCGATACGAACGCATCGAGCGCATCCAAGGCGGGCGATGCTACCACGCCTGCCGACCAGCCAACCAAAGCACAGCTCGTCACCAAGCTTCTGTCGCGCAAAGCCGGCGCAACATTGGCCAACCTGACCGAGGCGACCGGCTGGAAGCCGCACAGCGCCCGTGCGCATCTTACCGGCCTGCGCAAGAAAGGCATCACCATCCTGCGCGAGAAGCGCAAGGACGGCACGACCTGCTGGCGCATCGAGGCAGATGCACCTGCCGTTGCAGAGAGCGCGGCATGAGCGTGTCCATGACCAACAAGCTCGCCAGCCTGGAAGGCCTGCGCGGTAACGCGCTCGACATCGAGTGGCGGCGCGTGCTTCGTAGCGCACCGCCCAATATGAGCGCCGACCTCAAACGCCGCGCGATTGCCTATCGCTTGCAGGAGAAGGTGTCAGGGGCCCTGCAGGCGTCGGTGCTGCTGCGATTGAAGGCGTTGGCTGTGTCCGGCTCTGCTGGCGACCCCTGCGCCCCCGGCTGCCCGCCCAAGCCCGGCACCCGGTTCGTGCGCGAGTGGAACGGACAGACCCTGGTCGTGACCAAAACCGACGATGCTTACGAGTATGACGGAGGTACCTACCGTTCGCTCAGCGAGATCGCGCGCAAGGTGACCGGCACGAGATGGTCGGGGCCCCGCTTCTTCGGGCTGACTTCGCATGGCTGAGCGGGTGACAAGGCAATTGCGCTGCGCGGTCTATACCCGCAAGTCGACCGAGGATGGGTTGGAGCAGGACTTCAACAGTCTGGATGCACAGCGCGAGGCATGCGAGGCCTATGTACTGAGCCAGCGCCATGAAGGCTGGATGCTGGTGCCCGGCGCCTATGACGATGGCGGACTGTCAGGCGGAACGCTGCAACGCCCCGCCCTGCAGCAGCTGCTTGCCGAAGTGGAGGCGGGCGCGATCGATGTGATCGTGGTCTACAAGGTCGACCGGCTGACCCGCAGCCTGGCGGACTTCGCCAAGATCGTCGAACTGCTGGATGCAAAGGAAGCAAGCTTCGTCTCGGTCACCCAGGCGTTCAACACCACCAGCAGCATGGGTCGGCTGACATTGAACGTACTGCTATCCTTCGCCCAGTTCGAGCGCGAGGTAACCGCCGAACGTATCCGCGATAAGATCGCCGCTTCAAAGGCCAAGGGCATCTGGATGGGAGGGCCCCTGCCCCTCGGCTATGAGGTTACCGAGCGCAAGCTCAGTCCCATACCGGAAGAAGCACAGACCGTTCGAACGATCTTTGAACAATACCTAGAACTCGGCTCGGTTGGGCGTCTGGTCGATCGATTGATCGAACTGCAAATCGTCAGCAAGGTCAGGCGCTACAAGAGCGGACGGGTGACCGGCGGTACGCCCATGGCGCAAGGGGCGCTGACCGCGCTGCTGCGCAATGCCATCTATATCGGGAAGATCGTGCATAAGGGTACCGTCCATGAAGGACAGCATGACGGCATCGTCGAACCCGAACTGTTCGATACGGTGCAGAAGCAGCTCGAGGCCAACAACGCCGACAAAGCTTCGGGCAAGAACTGGAAGGCCCCCAGCCTGCTTCTAGGGCTGCTGTTCGACACGCATGGGCGCAAGATGACCGCAGGCCATGCAACCAAGCGCAAGCGGCGTTATCGCTATTATTTGACCCATCGCGTTGGCGTGGTTCCGGACGGCCCGCCGATCGAACGGATACCGGCGCATGATATCGAAGGGATCGTGCGCGATAGGCTGGTTGCGTTCCTTGAGGATAGAAGCGCGTTGCTGGATACGTATGGGGCGCAGAACATCGAGGTCGTAACGACTCTGGCCAAGAAAGCGCGCGAGAAGCTCACCGGCACTAGCGCAAGCACCAAGGCGGTGTTCGGCAATTTGATCCAGCGGATCGATGTTCGAACCGATGCGGTAGCCATCGCGATGAACGAACGCTCCTCGCTCGGCGAAGCATTAAGCCCGCAGATACTCACCACGCCGGCCGTCAAAGTCCGAGCGGGCAAGCAGACGAAGATGGTGGTTCAGGCTGCTGGCGCACCGCCACCCAGGATCGATCGTAAGTTGGTAAAGCTGCTTCACGAAGCCATTGCGGTGCGTGATATGCTGGCGCTCGCCGATGCAGCAGAAGCTATCGGTATCAGCCCAGCCTACACCGCACGAAAAGCGCGGATCGGGTGGCTGGCGCCGGGCATCGTATCCGCGATCGTCGAAGGGCGGCAGCCTGCTTCACTTACCCGCCGGGTGCTGAGCCAGGCTAGCAACATACCGCTCGACTGGAATGCGCAGCGCCAGGTTCTCGGGTTCGACGCTGTAAATGCAGACTGATTGGCGCAGCCAGTATCTGGCGTAGGTTGGCGTCCATCTGATCGTTGAACGTTCACCGCTTCGGAAATACCGCATCTAGCAGCGATGCAAGTGTCTGCAGTACGAATACAGGATTTACGGCTTCGGAGACACGGCCGCAGAAATGAACCGCTTCGTCTGGCAGGTTTAGTCTCTGTGTTCGGTAGCACGGGTCTCATCGTGCTAAACGCCTGTTATGTCGGGACAATATCTGTCGCTAGGTCCGCGCTAAGTTATTGTTATAGAACGATAAAATGGTTGGTGCCGCTTAGAGGATTCGAACCTCTGACCCCATCATTACGAATGATGTGCTCTACCGACTGAGCTAAAGCGGCGCCCATGATTTCCGCCATGTTCCGTTGCAGAAACATCGTGTTGGAGGCCCGAGCCGGAATCGAACCGGCGTGCACGGTTTTGCAAACCGCTGCGTCACCACTCCGCCATCGGGCCTCACCCCGAATGCCGCAAGCGGACCTTCGGACGGAGAGGCAGCGTCTAACGCTTCGCCGGTTTGGGCGCAATGCGATTTTTAGGGTGGGGCTGTTCAGCCGGTGCATCTGCGCTATCGCAGCGAACATGAGCGTACATCATCTAATCGCACCGATCGCCGGCGGGCAGGAAACCGTTACCCTATCGAAGGCGCAACAATGGATGCAGGGGCGCACCCTGTATGGCGGCGCGTCCGCATTGATTGCCTACATGCATGCGGTGCGGACATTCGGCGATCTGCCGCCCTTTCGCGCGGGTCAGATCGGGTTCGTGGCACCTGTGGGCGATACGTTCGAATTGCGGTCCGAAATCGTGCGGCAGGGGCGCAACGTCACGCAGCTACGCAGCGAGATCCTGTGCGATGGGAAAGTCGCGCTCACCGCGTTCTGGCTGTTCGGGGCGGCGCGGGATGCGAATGCGATGCACTCCGCCTCGCCCCCCGTGCCGGACCCCGGCAATCCCGACGATATGACGCCCGCCGACACCCGCCATGCGCCGGCGTTCCTGTCCAACAATTACGATGTACGCTACAGCAGCATTCGCGAAGAAGCAGGAACGCCCATCATCCGCCGCTGGGTGAAGCTGAAGGAATTGGCTGATATCGACCCGGTCGCGGAGCTCATCCTGCTGGGCGATACGCTGCCGCCATCCGCCGCGCGTATCATGCAGCGGGTCGGGCCGCTCAGTTCCATCAACTGGTCGTTCAATCTGCTCGATCCTGCACCCGTCACGCGGGACGGCTGGTGGCTGGCCGAGACGGCGAGCGACCACGCCGATGACGGCTATTCCAGCGAAAGGCTCCGCCTGTGGAATGCCGACGGGCGCCAGATGCTCGCCGGGATGCAGGCGGTGGCGATTTTCGGGTAAGGCGCTACCGAACGGACGTCAGACGTCCTGAAATTTGGGTGCGCGTTTGGCCATGCCGGCCATCACCGCCTCGACCTGGTTTTCGGTTTTCATGATGCCGTCCTGTTCGCGGCTTTCTTCGATCAGCAAGCGGTCGTTGCCGTGTTCGTGCATCGCGTTGGACAGACGTTTGGCGGCGCGGATGGCATGCGGGTTGCGTGCGGCGATGGTTGCGGCGATCTGCGTCGCGCGAGCGTGCGGATCGCTGTCGACGAAGGTGGCCAGGCCGTACGCCAGCGCGTCCTCTCCGGTAAACTCGCGATTGGTGTAGATCAGTTCGCGCAGCATGTCGTCGCGAACCAGCCCGCGCCACAGGGAATAGCCGCCCATATCCGGCACCAGGCCCCATTTCAGTTCCATGATCGCCATGCGCGCATCGGGCGCAGCCACGCGTATGTCGGCCCCGCTGGCGATCTGGATGCCACCGCCGAAACATACCCCATGAATGGCGCAGACCACAGGGACCGGCAATTTGCGCCATTGCGTCGCAACCTGCTGCACCCAATTGGAATCGCCATGGGTCCGCTCGGCCAAAGTTGCCGGCCTGTCCGCCGATGGATTGCCGAGCGATGCCGTGTCGAGCCCGGCACAAAAGCTGCGCCCCTCGCCCGACAGGACGACCGCGCGCAGACCCTTCATCGTGTGGAGCGCTTCCCCGGCCTGCGTGATGCGGGCGAACATTTCGGGATCGAGCGCGTTCATCTTGTCCGGCCGCGTCAGTCTGACCTGCGCGACGCCATCGTCGCCCAATATGATGGATACGCGTTCGTTCGGTTCGAAAGTCATGCAAGTTCGCCCTGATTGCTGTGTTGAGCCTTCGACGTCTTTGGTGGGCGATGGACCTGCGTATGTCCAGTGCGTTACAGGCTACCCCCAGCACGCATGGAATAGGCCGCAGTGCCGGTCACGATGATGTGGTCGATCACCCGCAGCCCCAGCGTATCGCCCAAATTGGCGAGCGTGCGGGTCGCGGAAACATCCTGCGGGCTCGGCGTGCAATCGCCCGATGGGTGGTTGTGCGCCAGCAGGATCGCGCCGGCGTCCAATGTCAGGGCCCGGCGGAAAAGGCGCGCGCTGTCGAGCTGTACGCTGTGTTCGTTGCCCCAGCCCAGTTCCTCGTCGATGATGTAATGGCCATCGGGATCGCAAAACATCACGAGCAGCGTTTCCTGGCGCCCGCGGCACAACCGGTCGCGCAAATAGTCGAGGAGAACGGGGTCGGACGGCGACACGCGCGATCCGACGAGAATTTCCCGGCGCGCCTCGTCCACCAGACGGCGCGCGGCGATCAGCATTTCGCATTCGGGCGCGAATTGGTGCCCGGCCCGCATTAATTGGTGACTGGGAGCGGACAAGGCCCGTCCCAGGCTGCCGAATTCGCGGCGAAGCGCGTCCGCTAGTTCCGGGGCGCGGTTACCGGCGAATGGGGTGAGGAGCTCCGCCATGGCCTGTAACTGCCGTGGCGCTGTACCCGCCTC
>JBASAR010000223.1:0-1639 GCA_049650705.1 Pontixanthobacter sp.
GATCAATCCCGATCCGGTCGATGGCGGGCGATCCGCAGGCAGCCTGGCATGGGCGGGCATTTTCAATTCCTTCTACTGGATCGATCCGGCCAGCGGCATCGCCGGGGTCTTCATGGCGCAACTGTCGCCCTTCGGCGATCCCGGCGCGCTGGATGCGTTCCGCGCTCTCGAAAGGATGGCCTATTCGTGACCGGCGCTGCGCCGCCTCAATCCAGACCGGAACCGAACGTATAGGTCAGCGCGATCCCGCCCGACAGCTGATCGCGCGAACCGAACTGGCGCACGACGGGCGAATCCGCTGCATCGCCAACCAGCCGATCGTATTTCGCGTAGGAATAGATGCCCCAGCGGGGGGAGAATTGCTGGATATAGCCGACCGTTCCACCCACCGCCTGAACCCCGCCATCGGCGTCGAAAGCCGGCAGGCCGGATGCGATCGCATCCTGCGGCGCGACGCCGAAATAGGCGTTCTGATAGCTGGCATCGGTCAGCGTCACGCGCGGTCCGATGGAAATGAGCTGACGGTCGCCATCGCGCATCACGTAATCGCCGCCCAGCACGGCGATCACCCCTTCATGCCCGGTAACGCCGTACCGCACTTCGCCGCGCAGCCGGAAATTCTCGCTGGCCTGGTAGCGCGCGAACGCACCCAGTTCCACGGTGAAATCGACTTCGGGCAGCCGGCCACCGACATCTTCGGATGCACGCTCTCCTTCGAAACCCACCGCCGGCCCGATGGCGAAGCGATCGTCGTTATAGAGCGAGAATCCGAAACTTTCATCGGGTGCTTCGAAGGCGAATTCCTCTCCCGCCTCGGCGCGCGAAAAATCGAACAGGGGCCGCAGGACGACTTCGTCGGCTCCGGGAAAACTGGGCACGAGCTGCGGACCCAGGGCGACGCGCGTGCGGCGGGGCGTATCGCCATCCTGCGCGCCGGCCGCGACCGGTTGCGTCAGCAACGCCAATGCGCCGGCGAAAGGCGCCATGGTTCGCAATATCGTAAGCTTGGTCATGATCGTTCCCTGTTGCGGAGCGCCCGGCAGGCCGCGGGCGTATCTACCGGTTGGTAGCGGATATGATATAGGTTGCATGTCGGTGCAATGGCAGGTGACGAAAAACCCCGCCGAAACGCATGTTTCGACGGGGCTTTCTGTGCGTGGCAGTGCGGGTTACGCGTCGTCAGGCGTGTCGTCGTCTTCAACCGGGGCGTCCCCGCGCATGGCGGCGGCCATCGCGGCTTCGTCCATCGGCGCATCGGCTGCGGTATCCGACGCGGCATCTTCGTTCAGATACGCGCCCGCATCCGCGTCGCTGCCGTGGGTTTCACCCTGCGCGGCACCCAGCGGATCGTCGCCCATCGCCGCTTCGGGACCCTGCGCCAGTTCGGCTTCGCGTTCCTCTTCGGCGGTGTTGGCGGCGATGATCGCTTCCTGCTGCTTCTTCCATTGCGCCTTCAACGCGGCATCCCTGCTGGAAGCGGTGACGCGCATGCGGTTCATGCCCGCGCCGGTACCGGCGGGGATGAGACGGCCCACGATCACGTTTTCCTTCAGACCGACCAGCGTATCCTTCTTCCCTTCGACCGCCGCCTGCGTCAGCACGCGGGTGGTTTCCTGGAACGAAGCGGCCGAGATGAACG
>JBASAR010000224.1:0-7781 GCA_049650705.1 Pontixanthobacter sp.
AAGCCAGCCGGAAAGCGGCGGAAGCGCATCCGATCGAACAGGTCGGCGCGAAGCTGCGCGCGATGATGCCGTGGATCGGTAAGAACCAGCTGGTCGACAAGACGAAGAACTGACGAACCAGCAGCATGGGTACTGGGGCTGGCGAAACATCCACTTCGCATTCTGCCGGCCTAGATCAAGGCCGCAGCAGAAATTGCTTTTGGCTTCATCGTCGGTGCCCATTCGATCGGGGCCGTCGATCCGTTTTGCCAGGACGATGCGTCGCTGATGTTGCGCGCCTATCGCGGCATAAGCGTTATCGTCGCGAACCTCGTCGCGCCCTTTTGAGTTCAGATCACTGCGATTTGGGACTGGCGGGAGGTGGGATTTGTTGGTCGATCACCAGGTAATTTGCGGGGTTCGAGCGGGATTCGCGCGAAGCGACGCGGCCCGACTGCCGTTAAATTGTCACATCGGTATCCGATAGGATGTGCAACCTGTTCCCGGGAGCCCGACCGATGCCTTTTAAGCGCCTTGCCCTTCCCCTTGCCGCCATTCTCCTGCTGACCGCGTGCGACGATGGCGAGGACCTGGACGAGTTCGCCGCCGAACGGAATGCACAGCGTGACGTCGCTCCGCCCGGACCGATGACCGAACCGACGATTGCCAAAACTCGCCCCGGGGCGGCTGACGGCGTTGCGGAGCCGGATACGCTGACCGACCCAGCCGCCGCCCGTTGCGGCGCGACCAAGGGGGCAGTCTATCTTGGGAAACCCTTTAGCGACGAAATGTTCGAATCGATCGCGCATATCGTTCCTGAAGGCGGCGCGATCCGCGTGGTCTATCCCGGCGACGACAGTGCCGCCGATCAAATGCCGAACCGCCTCAACCTGTTTCTCGACCAGAATGGTGTCATCCGCGATTTGCGCTGCGGCTGACGAACGCGTGCTTGCCAAAAGCTGGCGTATCCGCAATGAATCGCGGCATGGCACGAGAAACGCTCCGCTCGCTGCGACTAACGCGCCCTTGGGCGTGACCGGCGGCGCGGATATGCGCGGCAGGAGCGCCCAAGGGTAAGATCGCCTTCCCTAGAACGCTTCGAGTTTCGCCCATGCCCATGCTTTCCGATCCCGCCCGTAAATATCGCGCTTTCCCCCCGATCGATCTGAGCGATCGCCAGTGGCCGAACCGCACGATCACCGCCCCGCCCCGCTGGCTCAGCACCGATCTGCGCGATGGTAACCAGTCGATCATAGATCCGATGAATGCGGTGAAAAAGAACCGTTTTTTCGACGAATTGGTGCGCGTCGGCGTGAAGGAGATCGAGGTCGGCTTTCCCAGCGCCGGTGCGACCGAGTTCGATTTCATTCAGGGGCTGGTCCGATCCGGCCGGGTGCCGGACGATGTGGCGCTCCAGGTGCTGACCCAGTCGCGCGGCGACCTGATCCGTACGTCCTTCGACAGTCTGGACGGCGCACGGGCCGCGATCGTCCACCTCTACAACGCCGTCAGTCCGGCCTGGCGGGACATCGTCTTCCGCATGACCCGCGACGAGGTCCGCGAAATCGCCCTGACCGGTGCCAGGGTGATGCGTGACGAAGCCGCGCGGCGCCCCGATACCGACTGGCATTTCCAATATTCGCCCGAGACGTTCTCGACCGCAGAGTTGGATTTCAGTCTGGAGGTTTGCGCCGCGGTGATGGAGGTGCTTGCCCCCACGCCCGACCATCCGATCATTCTCAATCTGCCCGCCACGGTGGAGGCGTCGACCCCCAATATCTACGCCGACCAGATCGAATATTTCATCCGCCATCTGCCGAACCGCGATGCGGCCATCATCAGCCTGCACACGCATAACGATCGGGGCACCGGTGTGGCGGCGGCGGAACTGGGATTGATGGCGGGGGCCGATCGCGTGGAAGGTTGCCTGTTCGGCAATGGGGAACGGACGGGCAATTGCTGCCTCGTGACCATGGCTCTCAACCTGTATACGCAAGGCATCGATCCCGCGCTGGATTTCTCGCAGATCGACAGGGTCATCGAAACGGTCGAGTTCTGCAACGAACTGCCGGTCCATCAACGACATCCCTATGGCGGCGAATTGGTCTACACCGCATTCTCCGGTAGCCATCAGGATGCGATCAAGAAGGGGTTCGAAGCACGCGAACGCCAGAACGACGATGCCTGGCGCGTACCCTACCTGCCGATCGACCCCGCCGATCTGGGCCGCAATTACGAGGCGGTCATCCGGGTCAATTCGCAGAGCGGCAAAGGCGGCTTCGCCTGGGTGCTGGAACGCGAACGCGGCCTCAAACTGCCAAAGGCCATGCAGGTTCATTTCAGCGCTCGTGTCCAACACATGGCCGACGAACTGGGCCGTGAATTGAACGCCGCCGATATTTGGAATGCCTTTCGCAACGCCTATCACGTACAAACCGGCGCGAAGCATTTTCAGCTGATCGATTACGACGAATCGCGGGCCGAGGACGGCACCCGCATCTTCGCCGGCACCATTGCGGTCGGCGGGCAGGAACAGAGCGTTTCGGGGCGCGGCAATGGCCTGATTTCCTCGGTTCTCACAACGATGGAGAAAACCTTCGGCGTGCAGTTGGAAGTGCGCGATTACACTGAACACGCAATCGGCACGGGCCGCGATGCGCAGGCGGCCGCGTATCTGGAATGCGTCGATATGAACGGCGACACCATCTGGGGCTGCGGCATCGACGACGATGTCGCCACCGCCAGCGTACGTGCGGTATTGAGTGCGGCGAATGGATCGGCAAGATGAGGATTGGCCCGTCCTAAGCCTAAATGCCGCCGGCGAGACCGCAACATAGCCTATGCGTTTTGTTTTGCTGTAGCGGCGATTTCATCGACGTAACCACGAGCGAACCGTTCGCTTGCGTCCGCTAAGAAATTCCCTTCCGTGACGAAGCATGCAACATCTGTGCAATCGTCGCATCGATGCGGCACATGGAGGCAAAAAATGACCGACGCACCATCAGAAGCGATCCTCGAACCCGATCTGCCGATCGTCGATCCGCATCACCATCTGTGGGATCTGCGCGCCATGGTCCCTCATTTCCCGCAACCGCACCACCCCTTCATCGCGGCGATCGCGGGCGCGGCGCATTACACGTTCGACCAGTTGCTGGCCGATGTCGGGACCGGTCACAATGTCGTCGGCACGATCTTCATGGAATGCGGCGCCTTCTACCGTGCGGAGGGAAACGAAGCGCTTAAATCCGTAGGCGAAGTCGAATATGTGAACGGTGTCGCCGCGCAAAGTGCCAGCGGTCTGTACGGTCCGCTACGGGCCTGCGCCGGGATCGTCGGCTATGCCGATCTACAGAAAGCCGGTGAAGTGGCCCCGGTGCTGGACATATTGATGGAGGCCGGGAACGATAGGTTTCGCGGTATCCGCAATCAGGGTGCATGGGATGCCGACCCGGACGTACTTGGCCCGCCCTTCCACGCCCCTGCCGGCCTGTATCGCGATACGGCGTTTCGCGAAGGGTTCGGCGAACTTGCCAAGCGCGACCTTACCTTCGACGCGTGGGTATTGGAGCCGCAGCTGGACGACGTAATCGATCTCGCCCGCGCTTTCCCCGATCAGCCCATCATCCTCGACCATTGCGGCAGTCCGGTGGGCATCGCATCCTATTCCGGCAAACTTATCGAAAACTTCGACCGTTGGCGCAATGCGATGCGGGCCCTGGCGAAATGCGAAAATGTGTCGGTGAAACTCGGCGGGCTTGCCATGGCGTTCTGCGGCATGCCGCAAAACGGGCCGGCCGAGGGCTGCGGTTCCAAAGAGCTAGCAGCGCAATGGAAGCCTTACATCGATACCTGTATCGATGCGTTCGGTACGAAGCGAGCGATGTTCGAATCCAACTATCCGGTCGACCGCTGGGGCGCGACCTATCCGGTGTTATGGAATGCTTTCAAACGTATTGCATCGGGCGCATCGGACAGCGAAAAGCGCGATCTGTTTTCCCATACCGCCGCGCGTACCTATGGCGTCGAAAACCTTCTGCAATAGGCTGCGACCTTCCGTAACGGCACCCTCGACATGGCGGCAAACCGCACATACGCCGTCAGTTCGTCGTCCAACGTTCGTCACTATCCAACCGATCGGAATCCGCCCATGCCCCTTCCCGCCCCATTCGACCGGCTGCGACTGCCCATCATCGGATCGCCCCTCTTTATCGTATCGGGACCGGAACTGGTCATCGCGCAATGCAAGGCGGGTATCATCGGATCGTTCCCGGCGCTGAATGCGCGGCCATCGGGTATGCTCGACAAATGGCTGCACCGGATTACCGAAGAATTGGCGCAGCATAATCGCGACAACCCCAATCGGCCCGCTGCGCCCTATGCCGTCAATCAGATCGTCCACCGCAGCAACGATCGGCTGGACGAGGACATGGAAGTATGTGCCAAATGGCAGGTGCCGATGGTGATCACTTCGCTCGGCGCGCGGGAGGAAGTGTTTCAGGCGGTCACCGATTGGGGCGGCGTCTCGATGCACGACGTGATCAACGATCGTTTCGCGCGAAAGGCGATCGACAAAGGGGCGACCGGGCTTATTCCTGTCGCGGCGGGCGCTGGCGGTCATGCCGGTACGCAGTCGCCTTTCGCCCTGATGCAGGAGATTCGCAGCTGGTTCGACGGGCTGATCGCCCTGTCGGGATCGATCGCGCATGGCCGGTCCGTCCTGGCGGCGGAAGCGATGGGCGCTGATTTCGGTTATATCGGATCGGCCTGGATCGCCACGGAAGAGGCCAATGCCGATGAGGGTTACAAGCAGGAAATCGTCGACAGCGCGGCGGGCGATATCGTCTACACCAATCTGTTCACCGGTGTGCATGGCAATTATCTGCGTGGATCCATAACCAAGGCCGGGCTGGACCCTGACGATTTGCCGACCAGCGATCCCAGCAAGATGAATTTCGGCTCCGGCGGCAACAGCAAGGCCAAGGCGTGGAAAGACATCTGGGGGTCGGGCCAGGGTGTCGGCAGCGTGGACAGGGTCGAAAGCGTGGCCGACCGGGTCGACCGGCTGGAACGGGAATATAAGGCCGCGAAGGACGAATTGCGCGCCAAAGCCTTCGCCTGACCGTCAGAACACGCCCATTGCGCACCCCTGCGCCATCGCGGCACCCAGTTCGCGGGCATGGGTCAGGGCCACGTCGAGGACGACCTTGTCCGCCTGGATCGCTTCCGGCGTCTGCGCATCGGTGTTGAGGATATAGGGTTCGGCCACCCGTTTCAGTCGCCACCCTTTGGCGATGCGATCGATCTGGCGCTGCGCACCCTCCCCGTCCGATCCGGCCGCGATAATCGTGGCATAGGCCCGCCCCTCGATTTGGCCGAGGACGTCGTAATAGGTGCGATCGAACATCTCCTTCATCATGCCGGACATGGTGGCGAGATTTTCGGGGCAGACGAACAGATAGGCGCCGGCCTGTCGTATATCGTCGGACGTTACATCCGCCGCGGTTATCAGGCGATTTTGAACGCCACATTCTTCATCCATCGCGCCATCATACGCGGCGCGCGCCAGCGCCTCGGCGGTGCCGGTGCGCGAATGCCAGGCGATGATCAATTGCGGCGTATCGTCGTTCATCGGTGAAGTTTCGCGCCCGCCGGGTGAAAGTCAATCGCCGTCCTTTGCAGCGACCGCACGGATGCCCTAGAGAACATCATGGCATCGCGCACCCTGTCCCCCGTATTCGGCGTCACCCAGTCCCTGTCGGGCAAGGCGTGGCATTGGCGCGGCGGTAATATGGATATCGGTCAAGGGGATGCCGGTTCGGCCGACGATATCGTGACGCAGTTGCTGCTGTCGCGCGGTGTTCCGCCGGCAGATATCGACCGGCATCGACAGCCGACGATGCGCGCCTTCCTGCCCGATCCCTCGATCTTTCGCGATATGGAAAGTGCCGCCGATCGGATCGCCCAGGCGGTGCTGACGCAAGAAACCGTCACGATATACGGCGATTACGATGTCGATGGTGCGACCAGTTCGGCGTTGATGATCCGCCTGATGCGGATGCTTGGCGCGCAAGCCGAATATTACATTCCCGACCGGCTGCTCGAAGGGTACGGCCCCAGCGGTGCGGCGTTGGTGAAGCTCGCCGAAAAGGGGTCCAGCCTGATCGTGACCGTCGATTGCGGGGCTATGGCATTCGAAGCGTTGGAGATGGCGCATAATGTCGGCGTGGACGTCATCGTCGTCGATCATCACAAATGCGCGCATGAGCTGCCCAAAACCGTGGCATTGGTGAACCCCAACCGGTTGGACGAGGATGACGAAGCCGCCGCGCATGGCCATTTGGCAGCGGTTGGAGTTGCGTTTCTGCTCGCCATCGCGGTCGTTCGAACTTTGCGGCAACGCGGGTTTTTCAAAAATCGTGGCGAACCCGATCTCATGTCGCTACTCGATCTGGTCGCACTGGGTACGGTGGCCGATGTGGCGGCGCTGCATGGGCTCAACCGGGCGTTCGTGGCGCAGGGTCTCAAAGTGATGGCGCGGCGGCAGAATGTCGGCATGGCGGCGCTGACCGATGCGAGCCGGCTCAAACGCGCGCCTGTATGCAGCGATCTCGGCTTTGCCCTCGGGCCTCGCATCAATGCCGGGGGTCGGGTGGGGGAATCGACGCTGGGCGTACGCCTGCTGACGACCGAGGATGCGGACGAAGCGCGTGCTATCGCCGGACAGCTTTCCGCGCTCAACGAAGATCGCCGCGCGATCGAGGCCAGCGTGCAGGAAGCTGCCGAAGCGCAGATCGCCGCACAGCACAATCGCGCGGTGATCGTCGTGTCGGGGAATGACTGGCACCCCGGGGTGATCGGTATCGTCGCCGGCCGAATCAAGGAAAAAACAGGCAAACCGACGATCGTTATCGCCAGCGACGCCTCCAACGGTAAGGGTTCCGGACGGTCCATCCCGGGCGTCGATTTGGGTGCAGCGATCATTGCCGCGCGATCCGAAGGGCTCCTGATCGCGGGCGGCGGTCATGCGATGGCGGCAGGGTTGACGATTGCGGCGGACGCGCAGGATGCGTTTGCGCAATGGATCGACGCGAAACTGAACGTTGCCGTCGGGCAGGCGCAGGCGTCACGGACGCTAAAGCTGGATCTGGCAGTGGCTGCAGGAGGCCTCACCCCCGAATTGGTGACGCGCATGGACGATGCAGGCCCCTACGGCATGAGCTGGCCTGGCCCGAAGCTGGCGGTGGGCCCGGTCCATCTCATCAAAGCCGATATCGTAGGCGCCGATCATTTGCGGCTGATCGTGGGCAGCCCGGATGGCCGATCGATGAAGGCCATCGCTTTTCGCGCCGCCGAAACGGAATTGGGGCAGGCATTGCTGCATGGCGCAAAGGGGCGCCGGCTCTGGCTCGCAGGACGGGCGAAGATCGATGATTGGAACGCGACGCCTGCCGCCGAATTGCATCTGGAAGACGCCGCCTGGGCGGATTGATCATGGCTTCATATTGTTAATTGCCAAACTCCCCGCGCCACGCTCTTGACGCATCGCGCCTTCACCCTTAATTGCGCCGCCACGCCAACAGCCCGATTTTTGGGCGATGGCCCCTTCGTCTAGCGGTTAGGACGCGGCCCTTTCACGGCTGAAACACGGGTTCGATTCCCGTAGGGGTCACCACCGATCACATCACTGGCGCCGCTCAAACGGACACGATACAGAACGATCCGGATGTCGTTCGATCGCCCCGCAACCCTCGTGGCTCTTGCCCTGGCAACCGCCGCCGCGATCGCCATCGTGTCGAGCGGTG
>JBASAR010000225.1:0-2357 GCA_049650705.1 Pontixanthobacter sp.
TTTCTCTAGGGCTTTCAAGTCAGAAATTTGGCGCTGACTCGATTCAACCACCAGCCAGCGCTGACGGATATCGCCATAGGTGCTGCCGACTTCAGCGATGCGATAACCGGCTAGGGTGCTGGCACAGAAGGCACTCTCGTCGATTTCGTCCACCAATGCGTTGGCGGCGCTCAGCGTCATCGGCACTCTCGAAATCCATCTCAAGCAGTTCAACTGCTTCAAGTTGTCGGCGCTGTAAAGTGCGCCATCAGCTACATACAGCCCATCGAAATCCCATTGTTGTTGAAACTGGTCTATGACCTCGGCAAAGCGGGCCTTATCCGATTGGTTGCCATCGGCCAGTTCAATAAATGCGGGAATATCGCCATCGCCCCAGCACACCAAGTTCATCACGAATTGCTTTAAGTCGGGGCGGTGGTCGCGGGAATATCCATGACAGATCTCTATCGGGACACTGCCAGTCAACGGTGCACCCTCACTCACATTCAGATAGGCACCCGTTACGCTCATGGACGTAGCATCTAAGTGGGCACGCTCACAAATCAACCCATAGCGTTTCACCGCCGATAGACAGAGTGCTAAAAACACCGAGGTGACGCCTGATACGTAGAGGCCGTCTAGTACTCGGCCTAATCGGTCATCGTTAAGCTGCTCGCTGCTAACCCCTGTGCCGAGCAAGTGCTCAGTAGCTTTTCCCTGGAAAAATTGCTCAAATAGGTAAAGCGGCGCTGAGACGAAGCCTAAGCCATTCAAGATCATGGCTTTGACCGCGACGCCTGCACTTATTTGCTCACGCGGGTCTTCGCCGAGTCGCTCATTGATGATATTGACCACCCCTAGCTCATCGACAATACCGGCTATGATGCCTAAGTGGTCTAGGTTCTTGACGACTAGCCTGTCACTATTTTCTGCGTTGGCGGAGCCTTTTCTTTGGAAAATCGCCTCACCCCTATCTGCGTTGCCCTATTATCTTCTGCCATTATTCTCAATGTGACAATTTGAAGGGCGGAATGTGGGTTGCAGGCATCTATGCATCATGGGTCACTTGATTCCATTGGTGGCGCAGTTGAGCGACCCTGAAACATCAGAATGACTGCTCATCTAAGAGCAGCGCTTCCGAGCTATGAGGCAGTGGCGTTGACAGAAATGTAGCCCGCAATGTAGCTCGCAATCCATGCACCTAGTTCTCTTCGTCGCGGGTGCCTACCCAAACTTCCTGAGTCTGATAAAAACTGCCGCGTTGCTCCATCGGAAAACTGCCGAGCAGTGCTGCAATCCACACTTCTATCAGCGGCACCTTTAACTGTTGCTGAAGATCGACTAGTCGCTGCGAGGACTGCATCTGAGCTGAAGCCAACGCCTTCACCCAATCCGAGACGTTTTCAGCATGAGAGACCGCTAGCGCCTGCTTCTTCAAGTCCGTATCCTCTAGCGCGTCAATCATATTCAAAACAGATGTTTTCTCAACGTCACCTGCGATGGAATCCTCACCCGTTTCATCTTCGTCCAGGCGATCGCCACTCGTATGATACGAGCGCTGTACTAAATCAGAAAAATCTAGCTCTTGCGTCTGACGGGTTAGCCCTTGCAGCCAGTCGCCGTCCATGACTGGCCCCTCTGCGTTATGTGCATCCTGCCAGTCCTCCCAAAGAATATTAGACTTGGCTTCGCACAGTCCTGCTAACCGCATTAAGATATCGCCTGCGACTCTAAGGTGATCGCGCTGCGATAGCCCAGCTAGCTCATCTTCAAACCGCGACCATAGACCAATCACATCAGCGTTTTCTGGCACTTCAGCAGCTGCGTCTAAAGCAAACTCCAAATTCAGCTCTAGTTGACGAACGCTATCCATTGCCTACCTCCGGTTCATCCGAGCAGCTTTCTTTCGAAAAGGCTGCGCCACCGCTCCACGGACAGCCTGCAATCGGGCACTCAATCGGCTCTAGCCGAATCTCATCCGCAAAGAAGGTAATCCCAAATCGAGCATTCAAATAGCTCATCACATCTTTTTGAACGTACTTCTCTAGCTGCCGCTTGCGATAGCCCGCACAGTGGATCGGCGCGACTTCTAGGACTTTGGCACCCGCTTGAAATACCGAGGCTGCGATCGCATGAATCGGTGCATCCTTCCGCTTCTCTCTCCAGATGTACAAATTCGCATAAGGCACCGGTGCCTCAGCTACCAACAGCGAAACTGTCTCCACCTGCCCGTCTTTAGATGCTGTGCCAGCAACCTGCTGCTGATATTGTAACCGCCGCTGTTCGTTCAGTCGCTGGCGATTGCGATAGTAAGAGCGCTTGCTAGGACAGCGCTTGTCATTCCAACAGCCGTCTCTCTTTTCCCCATGCAGCTGCTG
>JBASAR010000226.1:0-14059 GCA_049650705.1 Pontixanthobacter sp.
CCGCCCGCACCACGCCGCAGGATCACGACCGGGCGACCTGGGTCCCGCGTCGCAACCTCGACGATTGCCTGATCGACTTTACTGAAAACGCCGCCTTTCTCGACCGGTTCTTTCGGGCGCTCGTCGCGCCCTACCCGCTGCCCGCCATCCAATGCCGGGGGGTGCGTTACGAGGTGACGCGCCACCGCCTCGTGCATCGCCCCTATCGCGTTACGAATGGCCGCGTCGTCAATCTGGCCCCCGACGGGGCCTATATTACCATCGCGGATGGTCTGCTGGTGGTCGCCGAACTTCGCGACGAGAGCGGCCGCATATACGCGCCAAGCGCGATTCTGCGGATGGGGGACAGATTGGAACCGCGCATAATCGACCGTGCAACATGATAGATATCATGCCTTTCGTGCCCAGCATGGCGGACCGGTGGGACGATCTGATCGCTCACAGCCGCAACGGTCATTTCATGCACCGGCGCGGGTTCATGGACTATCATGGTGACCGGTTCGAAGACGCCTCGCTCATGTTCGAACGTGGCGGGCATATTATCGCGGTCCTGCCGCAAACCATCGCGGACGATGCCTGGCATTCGCACAGCGGGTTGAGTTTCGGCGGAACGATCTACGCCCGCAGCACACGTTCGCTCGATACGCTGACGATCGATCGGGCACTGATTGACTATGCACAGCATCACGGCATTCTCCGGCAGACTATCGCACCGGTGCCTTGCATCTATCATCGCCTACCATCGCAGGATGAAACCTATTATCTCGACCGGTGTGGCGCGGCGACGATAAGAACGCAGTTGAACAGCGTGATCGACCTGCGGCACGAACCCGTCTTCACCGATCTACGCAAACGACAGATACGCAAGGCCGAACGCGCGGGCACCAAGATGACAGACTGTCCGGTCCCGGCTTTCTGGGACCTGCTAGCCGAAACTTTGCGCGAGCGGCATGATACCCAACCGGTACATTCCGCTGCCGAAATGGCGCTTCTTCAGGAACGGTTTCCAAGCAATATCATATGTCGTGGCTGCTTTTCGCGCGAAGGGCGGCTGTTGGCGGGGGCATGGTTGTTCATCGAAGATCGCTGCGTGCATACGCAATATCTCGCGACATCGCCCGAAGGTCGCGCGAGCGGAGCGCTCGATTACCTTCTTGCCGCGCTGATCGCCGAATATCGCGACGATACCGGGGGCTGTCGGCGAGACTATTTCAGTCTCGGTATATCGGATGACGCGGATGGCCTGAACGAAGGGCTGGTGCAGTACAAATCGTCCTTCGGTGCGCATGCGGTCGTGCATCGGACCTATCGGCGAAAATTCGGCGAATGAGGGGGCGTGCATGACAGACCGATCATGGCATTTCATCGATATGCCGACCATCACGGATCCGCGCGGCGACCTCACTTTCATGGAAGGTAATGCACAGGTGCCGTTCGATATCGCAAGGGTCTATTACGTGTACAACATGCCGGTCGATGCGGAACGGGGCGGCCATGCGCATACCGATCTGGAACAGGTGATCTTCGCCATATCGGGCAGTTACCGCATCGTCGTGGACGATGGCACGCGGCGGGAAACCTTCTGGCTTCGCAACCCGCGACAGGGGCTGTATATCGGGCGAATGGTCTGGCGCGTGATGGACAGTTTCAGCCAAGGCGCCGTCTATATGACGCTCGCCTCGCGCCCGTATGAAGAGGCGGACTACCATCGCGATTACGACGGTTTCCGCGCTGCCTTGCGCCACCGCTCCCCGTGATACGTTTTTTCGCACCGGAGGCCGGCTATCGCGAATTGGCGGAACCGATCGATGCAGCGATGGCGCGGGTTATGCGCGACGGCCCCTATATCGGCGGCGCGGAGCTGACCGGGTTCGAAAGCGAATTCGCGCATTACGTCGGCGCCGAACACGGGGTCGGAACCGGAAACGGGCTGGACGCCCTCACTCTGACTCTGCGTGCGTTCGGCATCACTTCGGGCGACGAGGTTATCGTGCCGTCGCACACCTACATCGCCACTTGGCTGGCCGTCAGTTCCACAGGCGCCGTTCCAGTCCCGGTCGAACCCGACCCGCTCACTATGACCATCGACCCCGCGCGGATTGCGCCTGCGGTCACCAAGCGAACACGGGCGATCATTCCCGTCCATCTCTACGGTCTGTCTGCGGCCTTACCCGCGATTGCCGAAATTGCGCGCAAGTCCGACTTAAAAATTATCTGCGATGCAGCCCAGGCCCACGGTGCGCGGATCGATGGGCAACCGGTGGGTGCATTCGGTCATGCGAGCTGCTGGAGCTTCTACCCGGCGAAGAACCTCGGTGCGGCGGGCGATGGCGGTATGGTGACGACCGACGATCCCGATCTCGCCGAACGGGTGCGCAGGCTCGGCAATTACGGTAGCGAAAGCAAATATCGACATATCGAAAAGGGCGCGAACTCGCGGCTCGATCCGTTGCAGGCCGCGATCCTGCGGGTGAAACTGGCCCGGTTGGATGCGTGGAATGCGCGACGGGTACGGATTGCCGAAATATATACCGAAGGTTTAGCCGACCTCCCCATGCGTTTGCCGTCCGCGCCCGACGGGATGGATAGCGTGTGGCATCAATACGTCCTGCGCAGCGAGCGGCGCGACGCATTGCAATCGGCGTTGAACGATGCCGGCATCGAAACGCTGATCCACTACCCCGTGCCGCCCCATCTGCAACCGGCCTATCGGGGTTGCGGATGGCCGGCGGATAGCCTGCCGATCGCGGAAACGCTGGCGCGCGAATTGATCAGCCTGCCTATCGGCCCCCATCAGACGGCGGACGATACATGGGCGATCGTCGATGCCATGCGCAGCATTATGCGTCGATGGTAAGCATGCGGTCCGCGATCGGTCCGCAACACCAAGGTGACCCGTGCATCAGGCGATTTGTGGAAGTTCGCCGAGATATTTGTCCAGAGTGATAGGATATTCACGGGTCCGAATGCCGGTCGCATTGTAGATTGCATTGGCAACGGCCGGGGCTACGCCGCAAATGCCCAATTCGCCCACGCCCTTGGCTTTCAGCGGCGCAATGACCGGGTCCAGCGTGTCGAGGAAGACGACGTCCTGATGCGGGATGTCGGCATGAACCGGAACCTCGTATCCGGCCAGATCGTGATTGACGAACAGGCCGAACCGGGTGTCGACGGCCAGCTCCTCCAGCAAGGCGGCCCCTGCGGCCATGGTCATGCCGCCGATCACCTGACTGCGCGCGGATAGCGGGTTGAGGATGCGCCCCGCATCGCACACTGCCAGCATCCGGCGGATGCGGACTTCCCCGGTATAGGCGTCGACCGCCACTTCGCAGAAATGTCCGGCGAAGCTGCCCACGTCGTAGTCGTTTTTGAAATCCCCGAATTCGATGCCGCTTTCCGCCGTCAAAGCGCCCGCTTCCGTGAGCGCAAACGCCCTGTCGCCATTCGCGACCTTGCCGTTCGCAAAACTGGCAGTCGCCTCGTCCAACCCCAACTTGGCGGCGATCTTTTCCCGCAGCGCCATACAGGCGGCATAGACACCTGCGGTGGAACTGGCCGCGCCCCACTGTCCGCCCGAACCGGACGATACGGGGAAGTCGCTGTCGCCCAGCCGCACGCTCACATGATCCAGCGGCACGCCCAGCGTTTCCGCCGCGGTCTGTGCGATGATGGTGTAGGAACCGGTGCCGATATCGGTCATGTCGGTTTCCACGACGATCCGCCCATTGCGGCCCAGCTTAACGCGGGCCGCAGATTTCTGCGTCGGGGCGGCGCGATAGCCGGCGGCGACGCCCATGCCGATCAGCCAGGCGCCTTCGCGTCGCGTGCCCGGCTTGCCGCGCTTGTCCCAACCGAAGCGGTCCGCCCCTTCTTTCAGGCAGCGGACAAGATTGCGGTCGGAAAATTTGACGCTGGGTTCGTCCGGCATCACTTGCGTATCGTTCATGATGCGCAATTCGACGGGATCCATGTCCAGCTTTTCGGCAAGCTCGTCCATCGCGACCTCGATCGCCATATGGCCGGGTGCTTCGCCGGGTGCGCGCATGGCGTTGCCTTCGGGCAGATCGAGCGTGGTTAGGTAGGATGTGGCGATCCGGTTCGGCCCGGCATACAGCCGCCGCGTCTGCATCACCCCGTTTTCGGGATCGCCGCCCGGCACGTTGCCCGACCAGCTTTCATGCCCGACCGCAACCAGATTGCCATCCTTGCGCGCGCCCAGCCGGACCCGCTGGAGGGTCGCGGGGCGATGGGGGGAATTGTTCGGAATGAGCGGGCGCTGCATCGCGATCTTTACCGGGCGCTTCACCGCCTTCGCTCCCAAGGCGGCCAACACGGCATCCGCCCGCACGAACAGCTTCGCCCCGAAACCGCCCCCGATATAGGGCGAATCGACGCGAATGTTGTCAGCATCCATGTCCAGTATCTGCGACAGGGCGGTCTTCGCCCACTGGATCATCTGGTTGGATGTCCACACGGTCAGATTGTCGCCCGTCCACGATGCGATCGTGGCGAAAGGTTCCATCATCGAATGGGATTCATTCGCGGTGTGGAAGCGGGCATCGATTTGCACGGGCGCGCCGGCAAAGGCGCCATCGAAATCGCCGATCCGGTTATCCGACGGTTTGCCGTCGTATCCCTTGCCGATCTCCGCCTCGTGCTTGGCGCGTTCCAGATCATACACGCCATCGGCGGGTTTGTAGACGGTGCGGATCATGCCGGCGGCAGCCCGTGCCTGTTCGAATGTTTCGGCCACGACCAGCGCAACCGCCTGATGATAATGGGTAACGTCGGACCCGCCGAACAGCGGGGCTGCGTTCCAATCGGACGTGCCGACGGGTTCGGTGTCCGGCGCAGTCAAAATCGCAAGAACACCCGGTGCCTTGCGCGCGGCGGACGCGTCCATCGAACCGATCGTACCCTTCGCGATTCCGGCTCCCACGATCCAGCCATAGGCTTGATTGGCCGCCACGTCGTGCCGTTCGGCGGCATAGGGGACCGTGCCGCTGGTTTTGCGCGGGCCATCGATCCGCGGTGTGGATTTGCCGATGATCGTGGCATCGTCGAACAGGTTGGTCTGTGCGGGCGCATCGAATTTCATGATTGTCACACCTTCGCTTCGTTCAGCACGCGCGCCAGAGCGCGGGTGGCCAGATCGATCTTATACGCATTGCCTTCACGCGGGGCTGCATCGGCGAATGCACGCGCCACGACCGCTTCGGCACCCTGTGGCAGGGCGGCATCTGCGGCCGCACTGCGCCACGGTTTGGGCGCAACCCCGCCGAATGCGACGTGGCCGTTCCCGTCCGGCTGAATGATCGCCGCCACCGATACCAGCGCGAATGCGTAGGACGCGCGATCGCGGACCTTTTGGTAGAAATGCTTGCCTCCCATCGGCGCAGGCAAGGTGACGGCGGTAATCAGTTCGCCATCTTCCAGAACGGTTTCGTTCCAAGGTGTATCGCCCCACAGCGTGTGGAAGTCGGCGATGGGGATCGTGCGCGCCGTACCGTCGGGTCCGATCGTCTCGACCGCCGCATCCAGCACCCGCATCGCCACGGCCATGTCGCCGGGATAGGTCGCGATGCATTCATTTGAAATGCCGATCACGCCCAGCGACCGGGTCACCCCGCCGATCGCCGCGCAGCCCGACCCCTTGTTCCGTTTGTTGCAGGGCAGGTTCGTGTCGTAGAAATAGGGGCAGCGCGTGCGTTGCAGCAGATTGCCGCCGGTGGTCGCCTTGTTGCGCAACTGTCCGCTCGCGCCCGCCTGAATGGCGCGGGTCAGCACGGCGTAATCGCGCATCACGGTAGGGTGCGCGGAGAGCGCGGTGTTGGACACCATTGCCCCGATGCGCAATCCGCCTTCTTCCGTCGGTTCGATGCGGTTCAAATCGAGGTCCTGCAGGTCGATGAGATGCATTGGCGTCTCGATCTCCAGCTTCATCAGATCCAGCAGGTTGGTCCCCCCGGCGATGTATTTCGCGCCCTGCCGGCGGGCGGCGGACTGCACCGCCGCTTCGGGAGAGGTCGCGCGTTCGTAAGTGAAGCTGCGCATCGGTCAGCCCTTCGCCACTTGGGACATCGCATCGGCAATGTTGGAATAGGCGCCGCAGCGGCACAGATTGCCGCTCATCCGTTCGCGCATTTCCATGTTCGTCGGCCGCATCGGGCCGGTCAGTTCCTCCGTCACGTGGCTGGGGATGCCCTGTTCGATCTCGTTCAAGGTCGCGACCGCGGAACATATCTGGCCCGGCGTGCAATAGCCGCATTGATAGCCGTCATGTTCGACGAAGGCCGCCTGCATCGGATGCAGATCGTCGGGCGATCCCAACCCCTCGATCGTGGTGATCGCATCCCCATCATGCATCACCGCCAGCGTCAGGCAGGAATTGATCCGTTCCCCGTTGACCAGCACCGTGCAGGCCCCGCATTGCCCGTGATCGCAGCCCTTTTTGGTGCCGGTCAGCTTAAGATGCTCGCGCAACGCGTCGAGCAGGGTGACCCGCGTGTCAAGTTCGACCTCGCGCGTGGCGCCGTTCACCGTCATCGAAACGGGCATTGTCGTGACTGCGTTCATCGTCTTGGCCTCCTGCGTGTGACCGCGCGGGCCGAGGGCGACGGCGGCTGTGAATGCGCCGCCCGCCAGAATGCCCCTGCGCGAAACGTCCGTAAGATTGCGATCGGCCATTGCGTGTCTCTCCATTCCCATATCGCCTTGCAGCTGCGCGTGCCCGAGCATTCCGGCGATCGTATGGCTGGACATTATTGGACAAACCCAATTTGTTCTAGAAGTTTCGCACGCTGCCGCCGTAGCTGGTTTGGGGGTGGTCTTGGGGTGGGACTTGTGGGGTGAGCCGGGTCGCATGATAAAGGGTGTCATATTGGCAAGCCAAACGAAACGCCGTACTGCATGTTCATGGTGCCAGGCGATACTCTCGATAAGGATTTGGCTGAGCGCGGGCCTTTGATCGACCGGTTCGGGCGGGCCATCACCTACCTGCGGATGTCAGTGACGGATCGATGCGATCTGCGCTGCGCCTATTGCATGCCCGAACGCATGGTCTTCCTGCCGCGCAAGGACGTGCTGACCCTGGACGAACTCGAACGGTTGGCCGACGGGTTTATCGCGCGCGGGATCACGCGCATACGGCTGACAGGCGGGGAGCCACTGGTGCGCCGGGGCATCATGGATGTGATCGAGCGGCTGGGCCGGCGTATCGGAACTGGCCTTGCGGAATTGACCCTGACCACCAACGGTACGCAATTGGCCACGCATGCGGAGGCGTTGGCGAAGGCGGGCGTGCGGCGCATCAACGTGTCGCTCGATACGCTGGAACGCGACAGGTTCGCCGCCCTGACCCGGCGCGACGCGCTGCCATCGGTGATCGAAGGGATCGATGCCGCGCTGGCGGCGGGATTGCATGTCAAACTGAACACGGTGGCGCTGAAAGGCCAGAACGAGGGCGAATTGCCCGATTTGGTCGAATGGGCACATCGGCGGGGCGCGTCGATCAGTTTCATCGAGGTGATGCCGCTTGGCGAGGTGGAGGCCGACCGGTTCGATCAGTTCCTGCCCCTGGTTGCCGTGCGCGACCGGTTGGAAGCTCGCTGGACCCTTAAACCATCACCCTATCGAACAGGCGGCCCGGCGCGGTACTTCGACGTTTTGCAAACCGGGGGCAGGATCGGCTTCATCTCGCCGCTGACCGACAATTTTTGCGCGGGCTGCAACCGCATCAGAGTGACCGCCACGGGTCAGCTTTTCCCTTGTCTGGGCGGCGGGGAACGGGTCGATCTGCGTTCGGCGTTACGTTCGACAATGCCGGATGCCGCATTGGCCCAGGCGCTCGATCGGGCGATGGCGATCAAGCCGAAGCGCCACGATTTCGGCATCGGCCGCCCCGGCGCAGCGCCCGCGCAGGCCCGGCATATGTCGGTAACGGGCGGCTAGGGCATGGTGATGCCGGTAACGCTGGCGGCAATGCACCTGCGCCTGCGATACGGTCGGACTTGTCATCGGATAACGCTTCGCGATGAAGTCTGCACCAAACTGCGATCATGAGCTTAGGCCTCCTCCAGAACGACCTGACGCAATTCGCGCCCGACCACCGCGCTCTCGCGGCGAATGCGGCCGAAGGCGGCACCTTATGTACCGTAATCGCTATCCACGGCAGTTATTCGCGGCGTGTGGGCGCGCAACTGGCGATCCTGCCGGACGGTACCTTCGTCGGCGACCTTGCCGATCAATGCCTCGATGCCGAACTGGAACAACAGGCCGCGCGCTTGCCGAAACCCGCCATCATACGTCTCGGCGGCGGTGTCGCACCGTTCGATTTCCGGTTGCCGTGTGGGTCCACGCTCGACATACTTATCGACCCATCGCCCGATCCCGCCATGTCCCGTTCGGTTCTCGACCGACTTGCACAACGCCGGGTTGCTGCATTGCCTCTTCCTGCGATCGCCCCCGACGGGACGCGCGCATACATTCCGGCGGCGCGTATCGTATTGGTCGGCGACAATCCCGAATGCGATGCGCTGGCGCTTCTATGCGCGCCCTATGGTGCGCAGGTCGTGCATCTTCGGCCGCGGGGCCTGTCGATGGAACTGCCGTCCGATATGCTGGATGCGTATACAGCCGTGCTGTGCCTTAGCCACGAACATGAATGGGAACGGCGGGTTCTACCATGGGCGCTGCGCAGCCCGTCCTTCCTGATCGGCGCGATAGGCGGCGCGCGAGCGCGCAAGGCACGCCAAACGATGCTGGCGCAGGAGGGGTTCGGCAAGGCCGACATTGTCCGGGTCGAAGGGCCGATAGGCGTGAATGCCGGCGCCCGCAATCCGCAGGCGCTTTCGTTTTCGGTCATGGCGCAGATTGTCGAGCGCTACGAAGCCCTGCTCGAGCCTTTCGACCAGGTGCCCTCTGCATGAACGGAACAGGGACCGTCGCCGCCATACTCGCCGCAGGACAAGCTCTGCGTTTCGGCGGCGACAAGATGTGGACGGTTTTGCACGACAAACCGTTGGTGCAGCATGCTATCGCGACGGTCCTTGCGTTGGAGGTACCGACAGCGCTGATCGTGGCCCCCAAGGATGTTGCGATGGCGCGAATGCTGTCGGACAGGATCGAGGTCGTTTCGAACGCACACGCCGAGGCGGGGATGGGCAGTTCCATCGCCTGCGCTGCCCGTTGGGCCATGGAAAAGAGGGCGGGAACGCTGCTACTGTCCTTGGGCGACATGCCATTCGTGACGACCGGAATGCTCGCCGATCTTGTCCGCTCCGCTCAGAACTGCAACGCCGCCGCCATAGCGCAGCGCGATGGCACGCCCGGTCCTCCTGTGGCGTTTACAGCGGAAGTTCTCTCGAAATTGGCGCAGATCGAAGCTGCCCGGGGGGCAAAGCATCTGCTCGCCGGCATCGAGGATTTGCACCTGCATGATGTCGACATCGATTTGCTATTCGACGTGGATACGGGCGAAGATCGGGACGCCGCGGACATTCGCATGAAGCGGGCGGAGCACCTCCTCGCCTAGACCGCTCGGACCCCGCGCTGGAACGGTCGTTCGAGGGGAGTATTTGGTCCGCAACCGGAACATCCGCGCCCTTCCGCCTTGCAAGAAATCGTCCGTCGTAACGACGAGACGTCTTTTCGAAACAGGTAAATGGCGGAGAGACAGGGATTCGAACCCTGGGTACGGTTGCCCGCACAGTAGTTTTCGAGACTACCCCGTTCGACCACTCCGGCATCTCTCCGCAGGGAAACGGGCGCGAACGATGCGCCCCCTTCGGGTCTGGGACCGCGCGGTTAGCCCAAGGGTCGTGTTCTGCCAAGCCCTCAAATGGTCGGGGCCCGTCGGCGAACGGGCGTGCGTGCCGGTTCGCAGGTCATGCGACTTGTGCGATACGGGGCGACGCCTATATCCAATGCTTATGGAACGTATTCAGTTTTTCTCTCCCTCCGCCGGTCGCACGATCGACGTGCCCGCCCATGCGGAGGCACGCTTCGGCATCGGTGACGTCGTGCGCCATAAAATGTTCGATTTTCGTGGGGTCATCTTCGATATCGATCCGGTTTTTGCGAACAGCGAAGAATGGTACGAATCCATCCCCGAACATATCCGGCCCGAACGCGAACAGCCCTATTACCACTTGCTCGCCGAAAACGATGATTCGTCCTACACTGCCTATGTCAGCCAGCAGAATCTGGTGGCCGATGCGGATGCGGGGCCGGTGGACCATCCCAATGTCGGCGAACTGTTTCAGCAATTCGCCGACGGTCGGTACAAAATGCGCGATGCCCTGACGCATTGAGGAGGATTGGACGCGCTGTCAGTCCTTCAATTTCCAGCCGGATTTCAGAACGCGATAGGTGACGACGGTGAGGATCATATTGAACACGCCCAGTCCCAATGCGGCTTGAACCACCGCGCCGCTGCCTTCCCCGATATCGCTCTGCCCCAAAAAGCCGTAGCGGAAGCCGGAAATAACATAGAAGAATGGATTGAGGCGGCTGATTGCCTGAAACACATCCGCCAAATTGCTGATGACGTAAAAAGTACCCGACAGCAGCGCCAGGGGGGCGACCACGAAATTGGTCACCGCCGCATTGTGGTCGAATTTCTCCGCCCAGATCGATGTCAGCAATCCGAACAGCGCCAGCATCGCGGCACCCATCAGCGCGAACCACGCGATCGCCCAACCATGCACGATGGTAAGATCGACCCCCGGCCACAGCGCCATCGCGAGGGTTACCGCGCCGCCCACCAAAAACGCCCGCGTGACGGCGGCGGCAATGATGCCCGCCATCAATTCACCTTCCGACAAGGGCGGCATCAACAGATCGATGATGGTGCCCTGTATCTTCCCCGCCAACAGCGAGAAGCTGGAATTCGCAAACGCGTTTTGCATCATGCCCATGACGATGAGGCCGGGGGCGACGAAACTGGCGAAGGGGACACCCAACACCTCTCGCCCCTGCCGCCCCAAGGCAACGCTGAAAATGACAAGGAACAACAGTGTCGTAACCGCCGGTGCCCACACGGTTTGCGTCTGCACTTTCAGGAACCGGCGGACCTCCTTGATATACAGGCTCCACAAACCGATATGATTGATGCCGGTAATGATCGGCACGCCCCGTTCGGGAAATGCGGGACGTGCCGGGGATGTGTTTCCCGCCGGCAATGCAGTCTCGACCGCGTGATCGGACATGGTCGGTTGATCAGACATGTCCGGGCGCGTAGGGCGATTGCTTTTGACACGCAAGCGAGCCGGCGGCGCGGGCGCGCGGCTTTCTTTAACATCGAACATTGAAGATGGACGGATCGAATGAGCTGGACTGACGAACGGATCGCCACATTGCAGAAAATGTGGGAAGGCGGATCGACCGCCAGCCAGATTGCGGAAGAACTCGGCGGGGTCAGCCGCAACGCCGTAATCGGAAAGGCGCATCGGCTTGGTTTACAATCGCGCCCGTCGCCGGTGAAGGCGAACGAGAAGAAGGCAGCGTCCGCCAAACCGAAACCGGATGCCAAGGCCACTGCCAAACCGGTGGCCAAACGCACCCATGCCGTTCGGCACACCCCGAAACCCGCCCCGCCGCGTCCGGCCAGCAATGCGGTGGAACAGGCGGCGCGAGCGGCCGGTGCGACGATCCCTTCGCAGCCGATTCCGAACAAGAGCGGCGATGTACAGAAAGTCGTATCAGTCGGTCCGGGCGGGTTCCTGCGTCAGGGCCCCGGCGATCAGCAGCCGCCGATCCCGCCCGCGCCACCGCGCCGGCTCGTGCCCGCGAAACCGAGCGCGGAGATCGAGGACAAGACCAGCCTGCTCGATCTGTCGGACAAGGTATGTCGCTGGCCCATGGGTCACCCTGGCGAACCGGATTTTCATTTTTGCGGGGCGGAGGTCAATCCCGGCTTCCCCTATTGCGTGGAACATTGCGGGCGCGCGTTTCAGGCACAGCTGCCGCGCGGTGCACGCCGGCCCCCTCCCCCCCTTCCCTTCGGCGGACCCCGCGTTCGCTGATCGATCGATCGCTCTGCGGCCCGCCTTGAACAGCGGGCCGTTTTGCTTTCGAGCGTGAACGTATGGCGACGCGCAACCATAAGGCGACTTGAACCGTGAACGGTGTTGGCGCATCGACAGGGCAGCCATGAACCTGCGATTCTATCTCGCCGCCCTTGTCGCAGCCGTGATATTGGCATCGTGCAGCGGCCCGCCGCGGCGTGGCCCGGTGGTGTATGCGGCATCGAGCCTCCAGGAACCGCTGGAGGCGCTTGCCGCGCAATGGGTTGCCGAGGGCGGGGATCCGCCGGTTTTCTCCTTCGCATCCTCCGCCGCTCTTGCGCGCCAGATCGAACAGGGTGCGCCGGCGGATATATTCATATCGGCCGACGAACAATGGACCGACTATATCGTGGTCGCCGGCAAATTGCCGCGCGATGCGGTGAGGAGCATTGCCGCAAACAGTTTGGTCGTGGCGACCTCCATTCGCAACCGATCGCTGGGCCCGACCGGACCGGAGGCTGCGCGCAGCGCACTGGTGGCAGCACGCCATGTGGCGGGCGGCGATCCGGAAACGGTTCCGCTGGGCCGGTATGCGCGCCAATCGCTGGAGCAAGCCGGTCTGTGGGATGGCATGCGCCCGCGCTGGATCGGGGCGCCATCATCCGCCAGTGCCCTGAAGCTGGTTCTGATCGGCGAGGCGGAGGTCGGTATTCTCTATGCCAGCGACGCCGCCCGGCGCGACGATCTGGGGATCATCCATCATCTGTCGCGCGATAGCCATGCGCGCATCGTCTATCGCGCGCTCCTGCTGCCGGGCAGCGCCCATCCCGATGCCGCCGAATTTTTGAACGTCTTGAGCGGCGATGACGCGAAACGGGTTTTCCGTGAGCACGGCTTTCCCAACCCATGATGACACCCGTTTCGGCGGAGGAGTGGGCGATCATCGCTCTGTCGCTCAAGGTGACGGGGATTGCCGTCGCAGCGACCTTGCCCATTGCTTATGTGTTCGCCTGGATATTGGCGCGCAGACGGTTTCCCGGGCGGTTTCTGCTGGACGCCGCGGTCCATCTGCCGCTGGTACTGCCACCGGTTGTCACGGGATATGCCTTGCTGTTGCTGTTCGGGCGCGGGGGGCCCGGCGGACAATTCCTGGACCAATGGTTCGGCGTATCGATCGCGTTCCAATGGACCGGCGCGGCTATGGCCGCCGGGGTGATGGCACTGCCCCTGATGGTGCGGGCGATGCGCCTGTCGATCGAGGCGGTCGATCGCCGGTTGGTGGAGGCGGCATGGACGTTGGGCGCGTCCCGCTGGCGCGCATTCGTCGCGATCACACTGCGTTCCAGCGTACCGGGCATTCTTGCCGGCGGCGTCCTCGGCTTCGCCCGATCGATCGGTGAATTCGGCGCGACCATCACGTTCGTGTCCAACATTCCGGGTGAAACGCGCACGTTGCCACTGGCGATCTATACCCAATTGCAGACGCCGGGCGGAGAAGGGGCGGTGACCCGGCTCGTCTTTATCGCGGTCATCGTGTCGCTCGCGGCACTGATGGCGAGCGAATGGCTGGTGCGGCGATCGGCGGGGCGGGACGTGCATGTCGTTTGACTGTGCGATCACGCATCGCATCGGGGTGCGCGATATCGGAATGGCGATGCGCAGCGACACGCGCCTCATCACCCTGACCGGCCCATCCGGCACCGGGAAAACCACCATGCTTCACTGCCTTGCCGGGCTGCTGCGCCCCGAACGTGGGCATATCATAATCGGAGGCAGGACGCTGTTCGATGCCGGGAATGGTATCAATGTCCCGCCCCACCGCCGCGCCTGCGGCTACGTTTTTCAGGATGCACGGCTGTTTCCCCATCTCGACGTGCGCGATAATCTGCGGTTCGCGAAGCCTTCCGCGCCGCCGCCCATGGTGTTCGACGATGTCGTCGCCTTGCTCGACATCGTGCATTTGTTGGGCCGCAAGCCTGCAAAACTATCGGGCGGCGAAACGCGTTTGGTGGCGATTGGGCGTGCATTGCTGTCGGCGCCGGACTATCTTCTGC
>JBASAR010000227.1:0-17863 GCA_049650705.1 Pontixanthobacter sp.
CTTTTGGCGTCAGCCGCAAACGCTGCAGAGCATGGATGACCGGGTCGTCGAAGCGATAGGTCGTGGAATGGCGGATCGAAAGTCTCATGATATCACGCTGTAAACCTGTAATCTTCCGCAATTGCGGCGCCGATGGCAGAGTTGCGGTTGATGTAGCTGAGCAGGAATTCGTGCAGTCCCTTTTCGAACACCTGGTCGATTGTTATTTCGGCCATGCGCATGTCGGATGCGCGCATTAACTCGTTACTTTTGCCCTCGGTGCCATGAATACGGGCCAGCGCCGCCAGATTGGTCCGCAAGGCCGAATGGCAGAAGGCCAGACTGCGCGGGAACCGATCGTCAAGCACCAGAAATTCCACGATCCCGCGCGCATCGATGTTGCCAGCGTTGAGCCAGCGATAGGCACGGTCGCCGGAAACGGAGCGCAGCACATTGTCCCATTGCCCGGTATCCAGGCTGGACCCCACATGGGACAGCGAAGGCAGCAGCAGGTAATATTTGATATCGAGGATGCGCGCGATACTATCGCCGCGCTCCACGAAAGTACCGGCACGGGCAAAATGGAACCCCTGATCGCGCAACATGGAGCCGGCCATTGCGCCGTGGACCAACATTCCCGCCTGACGGATATCGGCAACAACGCCGCCCACCTTGCTTTGCGGCACGGGGCGCTTCATCTCGTCGTTCAGCTTCATCCAGCTTTCGTTGATCGCCTCCCACACTTCGCTGCTGATCGCGTTGCGGACCATGCGGGCATTGGTGCGGACCTGTTCGAACGTGCTGCGGATATTCGCGCTGTTGACCGGATCTCGCAGAATGAAGTTCCAGGCGTTCGCGCCGGAATATTCGTCATACGCCTGTTCGAAAGCGGCGCTGTGACCCGATGTCTTGATGACGGAACGCCACTCGTCTGCCGCTTTCGCATTGTCGCGGGTGATCGACATGCGCAGACCGGCATCCAGAAGGCGCGCGGTATTTTCGGCCCGTTCGAGATAGCGGAACATCCAGAACAGACCATTGGCTGTGCGACCTAGCATGTGCGCCTCGTATCATTGTTCATGAAACGCATCAGTCCTTCAGCACCCAGGTGTCTTTCGTGCCGCCGCCCTGGCTGGAATTCACGACCAGCGACCCTTTCTTCAGTGCCACGCGTGTCAGCCCGCCCGGGGTGATGTCGATCCCGTCGGGCGATACCAGAACGTAGGGGCGCAGATCGACGTGACGCGGGGTCAGCCCCTTTTTGGTGAAGATCGGCGTAGTCGAGAGCGACAATGTCGGTTGCGCGATATAATTGTACGGCGTTGCCTGCAGTTTATGGCGGAATTCCGCGATTTCCTTGCGCGATGCCGTCGGGCCGATCAGCATGCCATATCCCCCGGAGCCGTGCACTTCCTTCACCACCAGTTCTTCCAGATTGTCGAGCACGTAGGCCAAGCTGTCCTTTTCGGCACAGCGCCACGTGTCGACATTGGGCAATAGCGGCTTTTCGCCAGTATAGAATTCGACGATCTCCGGCATGAAGCTGTACACGGCCTTGTCGTCGCATACGCCGGTCCCGGGCGCGTTGGCGATAGTGATCCCGCCCGCGCGATACACATCCATGATGCCCGGCACGCCGAGCATGGAATTGGGATTGAAGGTAAGTGGATCCAAAAATTCGTCGTCGATTCGGCGATAGATCACATCGACCGGTTCGTACCCGGTGGTGGTCCGCATCTGAACCCGTCCGCCGACGACGCGCAGATCGCTGCCCTCGACAAGCTCCGCGCCCATCTGATCGGCCAGAAACGCATGTTCGAAATAGGCGGAATTGTAGATGCCCGGTGTCAACACCGCGACATTGGGTTTTCCGGTCGTGGCTTTGGGGGCACATGCGGCGAGGCTTTTGGCGAGCCGGCGGGGATATTGCGCTACCGGTTCCACCGCGACTTCGCTGAACACTTCGGGGAACATCGCCATCATCGTCTCGCGATTTTCCAGCATGTACGACACGCCCGACGGGGTGCGCGCATTATCCTCCAGTACGAACCAGTCGTTGGGACCGGTGCGCACCAGATCGATGCCGACGATGTGGGTGTACACCCCGCCCGGCGGAGTGAAGCCGACCATCTGCTGCAGCCAGGCGGCGTTGTTGCGGAACAGGCTTTCGGGCACGCGGCCTGCCCGAATGATCTCCTGCCGGTGGTACAAATCGTACATGAACGCGTTGAGTGCGCTGACCCTTTGTTCGATGCCGCGGGTCAGCTTGCGCCATTCATTCGCGCCGATCGCCCGTGGTACCATGTCGAACGGTATGAGGCGCTCTTCCGCCTCGTCTTCGCCATACACATTGAAGGTGATACCCGTTTTGCGAAAATTGCTTTCCGCCTCGGTATGTTTGGCCTTCAGCCATTTGCTATCCTGACCTTCGAACCAGTCATTGTAGCCTTCATATGCCGGGCGAATGCTTCCATCCGTCCCATGCATCTCGTCGAAATTCGCCGGCGTCTCGTTCATAGGCCCCTATCGTGAATGAAACCGGTCGCGGTCAAGGTGTTTGACGAAGATCGTCCGGTCGCATCGGATTGTCGCGACCACCGCTGACCTAACCAAGTCGTCAGCTCCGCTACAGTTCCGAAACGACCGCGCGGATGCATTGGGGGGAATGGGAAAACCCGATATGCGTACAGTCCACCTCGACCGCCCGGTCGCGTTCGTTCGGCTCTCCCCGCGTGGTGGACGGGCTTACGATACCGTCCCGCCTGCTCCAGAAAGCGACCGTCTCCACCGGCGGCTTTTCACGCACATCGCCCGCAATGGGCGGTTCATCGACCGGGTGCCCGGCGACGAATTGATAGATGCGCCAGGCATTGTTGGCGCGCGGATTGCCCGAGAAGGGCGAACCCATCGTGATGACCTTCGCCACCCGGTCGGGCTGCCGTTTTGCGAGCTCGCGCGCGAACAATCCACCCAGGCTCCAGCCGATCAACACCACCTTACGGCCATAGCGTTCATGCACGTCGATCAACCGCTGTTCGAGGAAATCGACATTTTGTTCCGTCGGGCCAAGGTTGAAGCCCATGCCCCAGCGTTTGACGGTATGGCCCGCGCGTTCAAGCTGTTGTGCCATATATTTCATGCGGATGGGATGGGTCGCGAAACCCGGCAGCAACATTATCGTGCGAGGATTGTCGGTTTCGGCGATCCTCATAGTGCGGAACAATCGCTTCACCGGTTCCAAAACCGCCTGCCCCTCTGCCAGAAAATCGCGCAGACCGGGGCGGTCGGCGGGTTCGGGGTTCGGTTGGCGCGCAAGCTGCATCCGTCGCGCAAGTTCCGTCTGCGCAGCGGGCGTGGTTTTGTCGACGGGAACGGGTTGCGGCACGAGCGTTTGCTTTCGGCGGATAACGGACGTTGCCACACTACTGGCGGCGCCTGCATGACGCAAAGGTGAACTGTTTTCCCACCATCTTGCCCGCCCGCCCCATTCGCCCCATATCGCCGCCATGAGTGAACTCGTCATCCGCCGCGGGCTGGAAGAGCCCGATACGACCGGGGAATTCGTCCCCCACAAACCCAGCCGCCCCAGCAAATCGATGGGTGGCAAACGGTTCGAACTTGTCTCGCATTACGAACCGGCGGGCGACCAACCGACCGCAATCGCCGAATTGGTCGCGGGGGTCGAAGAGGACGAAAAGACGCAGACGCTGCTGGGTGTGACCGGTAGCGGCAAGACGTTTACAATGGCCAAGGTGATCGAGGAAACGCAGCGGCCTGCGTTGATCCTTGCCCCCAACAAGATCCTCGCCGCGCAATTATACGGGGAATTCAAAAGCTTCTTCCCGAACAACGCGGTCGAATATTTCGTCAGCTATTACGACTATTATCAACCCGAAGCCTACGTCCCCCGCTCCGACACCTATATCGAGAAAGAATCGAGCGTGAACGAAGCGATCGACCGGATGCGCCATTCGGCCACCCGCTCGTTGCTCGAACGCGACGATGTCATCATCGTGGCGTCCGTTTCCTGCCTGTACGGTATCGGTTCGGTCGAAACCTATTCCGCGATGATATTCGACATCAAGACCGAAACCTCCGTCGACCAGCGCGAACTCATACGCAAACTGGTCGCGCTACAATACAAGCGTAACGATGCCGGCTTCGCACGCGGAAATTTTCGGGTGCGCGGCGACAGTCTGGAGATCTTCCCCAGCCATTTGGAAGACACCGCCTGGCGGATCGGCTTCTTCGGTGACGATATCGAGGATATCAGCGAATTCGATCCGCTGACGGGCAAGAAAGGCGAGAGCCTGAAATCGGTGCGCGTTTATGCCAATTCGCATTACGTCACGCCCGGCCCGACGATGAAACAGGCGAGCGCCGCCATCAAGTTCGAGCTGGAGGAACGGCTGAAGGAATTGAACGAGGAGGGCCTGCTGCTGGAAGCGCAGCGGTTGGAACAGCGGACCAATTTCGATCTCGAAATGATCGCCGCCACCGGCAGCTGCGCGGGAATCGAGAATTACAGCCGCTTCCTGACCGGTCGCCTGCCGGGCGAACCGCCGCCGACCCTGTTCGAATATTTGCCGGAAAACGCGCTGCTCTTCGTCGATGAAAGCCATCAGACCGTGCCGCAGATCGGCGCCATGGCGAAGGGCGATCACCGCCGCAAGATCACGCTGGCACAATATGGCTTCCGCCTACCGAGCTGCATCGACAACCGGCCGCTGCGCTTCAACGAATGGGACGCGATGCGCCCGCAGACATTCGCCGTGTCCGCTACCCCCGGCGGGTGGGAGCTTGAGCAGACCGGCGGCGTCTTTGCCGAACAGATCATTCGCCCGACAGGTCTGATCGATCCGCCGGTGGAAATTCGCCCGGTGGAAGATCAGGTGCAGGACTGTATCGATCAGTGCCGCAAAACGGCCGAACAAGGCTATCGCACGCTCGTTACCACTCTGACCAAACGCATGGCGGAAGATTTGACGGAGTTCATGCACGAGGCGGGGCTTCGGGTCCGCTACATGCACTCCGATGTCGAGACGCTGGAGCGCATCGAGCTCATTCGCGATCTGCGGCTCGGCGTTTACGATGTGCTGGTCGGCATCAACCTATTGCGCGAAGGACTCGACATCCCTGAATGCGGATTGGTGTGCATTTTGGACGCGGACAAGGAAGGCTTTCTGCGCAGCGAAACTTCGCTGGTTCAGACGATCGGGCGCGCGGCGCGCAACGTGGACGGGCGTGTCACCCTCTACGCCGATCGCATCACCGGTAGCATGGAACGCGCCATGGCGGAAACCGACCGGCGGCGGGAGAAGCAGCAGGAATATAACGACGAACACGGCATCACGCCGACCACCATCCGCAGCAATATCCAGGACATCGTGGCGCATACCGCAAGCCAGGATGGCGTGACCATCGGCACCGGCGACGACGAGGTCAACAATCTCGTCGGCCATAATCTGCGCGGCTATATCGAAGACCTGGAAAAACGGATGCGCAACGCCGCAGCCGATCTGGAATTCGAGGAAGCGGGCCGACTGCGCGACGAAATCCGCAAGCTGGAGAACGACGAACTCGGCCTGCCCGATGCCGACAAGAAAGCCCACATCGTCGGCCGTGCTACGGAAGGGCGGCCGGGCACGCGCAAGACCCGTTATGGCAAGAAGCAGCGCAAATGGGGCGGATGAACTTCGCGGGACTGGGTTTGTTGGTTCTGATCGCCGCCTGCATCCCCCCGGAAACGGATGAGGTTGCAGGAGATAACGCGGTCGAGGCGTTAGGGGATCGGCCATCGACCCCCCTCCCCTCCCCCGATACCGAAGGCGCGATCTGGGCGACCGGTGGGAAAAACGACACTTTGGTGTACGGCATTCCTGGCCAGCCGCCGTTGCTGGCACTGATCTGCCATCCGCGAAAGCAGCTCGATATCGTACGATACGCCCGTGCGGATCGCGGCGCGAAGGCGCTGATGGCTGTTCTCGGCAATAAAGGGAACGCGCGGTTGCCGGTCGATGCCGTCGCGAACGGCCGGACTTCGCTGTGGCGCGGCCGGTTTTCCCTCGACCGTCGCGAACTCGACGTTCTAAGCAGTACCGGTACGATCGAAGTAATGGTTCCGGGCGCCGGAAGCCTGATACTGGATGGCAGCGACTCGCCGGGCGAATTTCTTATCGCCTGCCGCGCGCCTGCCTGACCAACGCGTCGGGGGCCAGTATCTGTGGCAACACGGTCGTGCGCCCATCGCCATCGTACCATACATAAAGGGGAATGCCTGCCGCCCCCTGCGCATCCAGATAGCGGGTGATTTCCGGATCGCGCCGGGTCCAGTCGCCACGCAGGGTGACGACGCCCGCTTCGTCGAAGGCGGCGCGCGTGGCGTTCCGTTCGATCGCGACCCGTTCGTTGACCTTGCACGTCACGCACCAATCGGCGGTGAACCACACGAACACCGGTCGTCCGCTCGCCCGCGCATCGCGCAGGGCAGCGGCGGTGAATGGCCGCGGTTCCAGGATGGACGCGTCGTTCGCCATCGCCCGATCGTCATACAGGTTCGGAAGCGCAATCGCACCCAGCACCGCGAAAGGCGCGGCGATCAGGCCGAAGGCGGGCCAGGCCATCTTGCCCCTTCGTTGCAGCCGCCCCGTCGCCCACAGACCCGCCACGACACCCACGACGATCATTAGTGCAGTCAGCGCGAACGGCACCCCGCCCAGCCGGCTCGTCAACCACATAAGCGCCAGCGCAGTCAGGCCCATGGGTATCGCCAGCGCCTTGCGGAAGCGGTCCATCCACGCACCCGGCTTTGGCAAACGTCGCCGCAATGCGGGGATAAGACCGATCGCAAGGAACGGCAGCGCCAACCCCAAACCCAGTGCCGCGAACAGAAGCAACGCTGCGCCTGCCGGAAGTAGCAGCGCAGCGCCCAGCGCCGCCGCCATGAACGGCCCGGTGCACGGCGTCGCCGCGACCGCCGCCAACAGCCCGGTGGCAAATGCCCCCGCCGGTTCGCCCCGCCGGGTCATCGGCAAATTGGGCACTTCGAACACTCCGGCAAGATTGGCGGTAATGATCGATGCGAGGATTAACAGGGCAACCACGACGGCGGGCTCCTGCAGCTGGAACGCCCAGCCGATCTGTTCCCCACCCGCCCGCAGCGCCAACATCAGTCCGCCAAGCGCAAGACAGGCGAAAACCACCCCGGCGGTGTAAGCCAATCCTTCACGCCTGGCCTGCGTTTCGTCGGCGCCCGCCCGCGCCAGGCTCAATGCCTTCAAACTCAGTATGGGAAAGACGCAAGGCATGACGTTGAGGATCAGCCCCCCCGCCAGTGCAGCCAGGATGAGCAGCGTCAGCGCGGGTGCGTCGCCAGTGACTGTTGTGACCGTCGTGCCGCCCTGCGGAACCGGTCCGCTTTTGGCAGTAAACCGGACACCGCGCCCGTCTTCGAAAGCGATGATACCGGTGATGCCATCCACATCCAGCGCGCGATCGATCAGCGGAATTTCCGCGATCAGCCAATCGCCGCTGCGTTTGAAGCGTTGCGGCTGCGCATAGGCGACCAGATCGCGTTCGCCGACGAATACATGCGGATCGGCGAGCGTGGCGGATGCCGGCAGCGGAATGGCGAGCCGCAGCATATCCCCCGCCCGTTCGAAACGCGCGGACGTATCCAGCATCGGCGCGATGCGAGCCTGCCACCGGGTGAATCGGGAATCGTCGGTCGGCCCGCCGCCCGATACCCTACCGCCGACCGCGACGCGTGTGCGCAACTGCGCCTGTTCGGGCACGCAGATCGTGTCGGTACAGGCCAGCCATTGGGCTTCCAGACCGATTGTCGCGGTCGCGCGATCCATCGTATCGTCGGCGGTACGAACAGGGATCAGCACCGTGTAATCCCCTTCGTACACATGGTTCATCAACCCGCCAATCAACAGGCGCGTCGGTACGGGATAGACCGGCTCACCCGCCTCCCACCCCGGGGGTAGCGACCAGTTCAGTTCCATGCCGTAACCCGCATCGCCCGGATTGCGCCAATAGCCGTGCCATTCATCCCCGACCGGTTCGAAATGAATGGCGAGATATAAGGTTTCGCCCGCCTCCACCCCGCTTTCCGCGATCAGCGAGGCACGGATATTGTTCGTCCGTTCCAGCATGGTGCCCTGCGCCCATGCCGCGCCGCCACCTACCTCCGTGAGGCAGAGCCATGCGATCAGCATGTTCCGGATCAGGCGGAGAAGCGGGCCGATCACAATGGAGGTTTCGTTGCCATGCGAAAACCCGATCTAGGGATGGCTGAGCGAAGGTGCAATCGACCGGCATGCTTGCGGTTCGCCGCACCAGCCTACACATGGGTAGGCATGACGACGAACAGCCCGATGACCGAACAGACGAACCCCCATATGAACGACGCAGCCCGCGCCGCCACGAATGCGCAAATCGGCGATCAGCGCGACCTGCTGATCCTGGGCGGCGGTCTTGTCGGGATGACTTTGGCTCTGGCGGCAGCGCGCAAGGGCATGACCGCGCATGTCGTCGACCGTGCCGATCCAGCTGATCTGACCGCCGAGGGGTTCGATGGGCGCGCATCGGCTATTTCCACCGCCAGTTGGAACCTGTTTCGCAATATCGGCCTTGCAGACATGCTGGAAGAACACGGATCGCCGATTTCGACCATCGCGGTGTCGGACCAGTTGAAGCCGGGCGAGATTTGGTTCACCCCCGAACCCGGTGACGGGTCGCTCGGCCGCATGTTCGCCAACCGGCAATTGCGGCTGTCGCTATTCGAAGCGGCTCGTGCGGAGCCTGCCATTCGCTGGCATGCCAAAGCCGAAATCGTCGCGCGGGAACGCGGCGAATTCGGGGTTTCGGCGCGCTTGAGGGACGGACAAGTTCTGCAGGCTAGCTTGATGGTCGCGGCGGAGGGGCGCGGATCGCCGACGCGGGACGATGCCGGTATCGCGATCGCCAAATGGGATTATCGCCATCGCGCAATCATCGCCGGACTGACCCATGAACGCCCGCATGACGGAGTCGCGTGGGAAATCTTCTACGCCGACGGGCCCTTCGCGCTCCTTCCGATGCGCGACCTGCCCGACGGCGCCCATCGCAGCGCGCTGGTCTGGACGGTGGATGAAGCGGATGCGGCCGGAACGCTCAAACTGGGTGACCGGGCGTTCCTGGCGGAAGTCAGGAAACGGATGGGCGCGGTGTTCGGCGATGTGCGTAGCGTGGGGCCGCGATCGTCCTACCCGCTGGGCTTCCATCATACGGCCAAAATCACCGATCGTCGGTTGGCCCTCATCGGGGATGCAGCGCATGGCATTCACCCGATCGCCGGTCAGGGCCTCAATCTGGGGCTGCGCGATGTCGGCGCGCTGGTCGAAGTACTGGCCGATGGAATGCGTCTCGGTCTCGAACCGGGGGATGCGCAATTGCTGGCGCGTTATGAAAATTGGCGCGGGCTGGATGCGTTCATGGTCGCATTGGCGACGGATGGGCTGACCCGGCTGTTCGGCATTCGCGGGAAAGCCGCCTCCGCCGTGCGGCGAATGGGGATGGGCGGGGTCGAACGGATGCCGGCGCTGAAACGGTTTTTCATGGATGAGGCACGCGGCGTGACCGGCGATCTGCCGGATCTGCTCGACGCATATTGACGGTCAGCGGATCAAGTTCTCCCGGCCGGGCGCGGGCTGGCGAACCGGTGCCCCGTCACCATCGCGCAGCCGCTGCGGTTCGATAACGGCGGACGTCTCGATAAGGTCGAGCGCACGCTGCGCCGCGGCGTAGCGTTCGGCATCGGCAATCCAGCGGCGTGCGTTGTTCGCCCCCGGCAATTGCCGAACCTCCTGAATGGCCGGGCCTACGCGCCCGCTTTGCAGAAACAACCGTGCGCGTTCCAACCGTCGTTCGGGTTGCGGCGAAGGCGCGCTCTGGCGGCGTATCACGAACAATTCGCCCAGCTGACGGCGAAGCTTGCCGAATGTCGGTTCCTGTGTCGTTTCCGCCAGCTTGGGTCCGATATTTTCAAGGCGCGCGATCAGCCGGTCCACCGTAACGGGGTCGCGCGATGCCTCGATAATCGTGTCGACCGCATTGGGCAGCGCATCGCTGAACCGGAGCCGCAACTGATCGGCAAGGTAGCCCAGTTCCGCCCCGCGTTCCAGCGATCGGCGGGCGGCGAACGCTATCAGCAACCCTTCGGCCCGCGCGGCATTGCCCGATGCCGCCTGCGATTGAAGATCGAGCCGGGCGAGGCGTTGTTCCGCTGCCGCCAGCCGCTGGTCCAGGCCGCCCTGTTGCTGTGCCACACGCTCCACCGCGCGCGTGGCCGGGGTTGGCGCACTCGCCGGATCGGTTTGCACCGCGACATTGCTTTCCGGGTTAATCGGAGCGGGCAACGCCGGCTCCGATGGCGTATCCGCAGGGCTGTCGGTGATGCCGTCGATTGCAGCTTCCACGCTTTGTGCGATCCTGGGTGTGCCGTCCCAGGTCCAATATCCCACAATCAGTCCGCCCAGCAGGAACGCGCATAAGGCGACGCCCACGATCGCCTGCAGCGAACTGGTGGGGCCGGTTGTGTCTTTCGCCTTATCCATCACCTGTTCCGGCCTGTTCCTCGCACATATGCATCGTCATGGTCGATCATTGCTCTTGCACAGGCGGACCAGCAATTCCAGCAGCGCGGTATCGTCGGGCTGTGGCGCAAATACGATCCGATGCCAGCCTTCGCCAACCGCGTCTGCAATCCGGCGGCCGAGGCACGCAAGTGTGATGCCGCCGCGCCTCACGCCCAACCGATCGCATTCGGATTGGAACCGCGCCGCCGCTGCCGCCGAATGCAGAGCCACTATGGGGTTCTGCAACAATAGAGCGCGCGATTCATCCGGCAAGGATCTCGATGCGGCGCGGTAGACAACGATGTCGTGCACCGACTGCCCTCCGGCTGGACGAAGCAAGACGCGCGCCTCCCCGCCCAGTCGGAGGTAGTTCGCCGTTCGTCCCGCGTCCGCGTCGATGACCGCCTGCAAGCCGCCCACGCCCACGCGCGCCACATCGAAACCGGCCTTCTGCGCATGATCGGCAGTTGTTTGTCCAACCGCATGAACGGGGAGATGCCGCAATCGGGCGAGCTTCGTGCCGCCATGGCGAAAGACATTCGCGCTGCCGATCAGCAGGGCGTCGAACCGTGCGGGATCGGGCAATTCCCACGGGAGCGCCACGATGTCGAACAGGCGGAAGCCGTGCATCGCCAATCCCGCGCGTCGCCCGGCGGCCAGCGTCGCGGCAAGGCCCGGTTCCGGACGCAGGACAATGATAGGCGGCGCACCTGATGCGATCATGCGGCCCCGGTGAACAGGCGTGCGACATGATCGGGGGCCTGGCGCAGCAGGTTTCGGCCAAGATCGCGAAACTGGCCCGTATCGCCGGGCGGCGCGGTGATCGCATCGTCGATCCGCACCGCGCCGTCCGCGCTGAAGATCGCGGCGCGCATCGCGATGTTCGCGTCTTGCCATGCGCTCAAAACGGCGATCGGGCTGTGACAGGTGCCGCCCAATCCCGACAGCAACGCGCGTTCCGCCAGCACCGTATCGCGGCTTGTCCGATCGTCGATCGCCGCCAGCAGTTCGCGCGTCGGGCCGTCCGCGCGGTTGCATTCGAGCCCGATCGCGCCCTGCGCCGGGGCCGGAAGGAATTCGTTGGGTTCCAGCACCGTTCCCGTCCCCGATCGCCCCACCCGGTTCAGCCCCGCCGCCGCCAGCAACGTCACCTCCGCTTCGCCCGCGTGCAGTTTGGCGAGCCGCGTTGCAACATTGCCGCGAAAGGATACGATGCGGCAATCGGGCCTGTGGTGGAGCATCTGCGCGGCGCGGCGCGGGGCACTGGTACCGATGCGGGCGCCCTGGGGAATGGTCAGGATGGAGGACGCACCGATCAGCACGTCGCGCACGTCCTCGCGCGGCAGAATCGCGGCGATCGACAGACTGTCGGGCCGGACCGTTTCGACATCCTTCATCGAATGAACGGCGGCATCGATCCGCCCTTGCGCCAACCAGAGATCGAGTTCGCGGGTCCACAAAGCCTTGCCCCCGATATCGGCGAGCGGGCGGTCCTGTATCTTGTCGCCGCTGGCGCGCACGGGCACCAGTTCGACGCTTTCGCTTGGCCATCCGTGGGCTGCGCACAGCCGCGCCCGCGCCTCTTCGGCCTGCGCCATTGCGAGCGGCGATTGCCGCGTTCCGAGGCGCAGACGTACAGGAGTGCGGGACGGTGTAACGACCATAGGGCGCTTGCCCTAGCCACCCATCCCGCTAAGGGAAAGCGTCATGGGTATCGTTCTGGGCATTGAATCGAGCTGCGACGAAACCGCCGTCGCGCTGGTATCGAGCGACCGGACCATCATCGCCGAACGTATCGCCTCTCAGATCGAGGAGCATGCCCCCTATGGCGGCGTCGTGCCTGAAATTGCGGCACGCGCCCATGCTCAGAAGCTTGCCCCCATGATCGCGCAGGTGCTCGATGAAAGCGGCGTTGCGTTGAAAGATTGCGCGGCAATCGCGGCGACGGCGGGCCCCGGACTTATCGGCGGGGTCATGGTCGGACTGGTCAGTGCGAAAGCGCTGGCGATGGCGAGCGACGTGCCGCTGATCGCGATCAACCATCTGGAAGGCCATGCGCTGTCGCCTCGGTTGGCCGATGCGACGCTTCGCTTCCCCTATCTGCTGCTGCTCGTATCGGGCGGCCATTGCCAAATCCTGCGCGTGGAAGGAGTGGGTCGATATCGCCGACTGGCAACCACGATCGACGATGCGCTGGGGGAGGCTTACGACAAGACGGCCAAGATATTGGGGCTGGGCTATCCCGGGGGGCCGGCGGTGGAACGATTTGCGCTGAACGGCGACGCGCGGGCGGTCCCCCTGCCCCGCCCGCTGAAGGGAAGCCGCGAACCGCATTTCTCTTTCGCCGGCCTTAAAAGCGCGGTGATGCGCGCCAAGCAAAGCGGCGATCATCGCGATCCCGACATCGCGGCGGCTTTCCAGCAGGCGGCCATCGACTGTTTGATCGACCGGTTGGACTATGCCGTCCGCACCCATGGTGCGCCCCCGGCGCTGGTGGTCGCGGGCGGCGTTGCGGCCAACACTGCGATCCGCAGCGCGTTGGAAACATTCGCGGCACGCCGCGGCATGCGCTTCGTCGCACCGCCCCTTGCGCTGTGTACGGACAATGCCGCGATGATCGCGTGGGCGGGCGCCGAACGGCTTGCTTTCGGCCAATCCGATCCATTGGATTTCGTTGCCCGTCCGCGATGGCCGCTGGACCCGGATGCGGAACCGGTACGCGGCGCGGGGGCCAAGGCATGAGTGCGACGGGCTCGGGCAACATCGGCGTCATCGGAGCCGGCGCATGGGGCACGGCATTGGCGCAAATGCTCGCCTCCGACGGTCGCGATGTCACGATCTGGGCACGCGAAAACGATCTGGTGGCGGAAATCAACGCCGCCCATACCAATTCCGTCTATCTGCCAAACGCCGCACTCGATCCGCGTATCGCCGCGACGGGCAACCTGGGCGATCTGGCCCAATGCGACACTCTGCTCGCGGTAACCCCGGCGCAGCATTTGGGCGCAACGCTTGAAAAGCTGCCCCGCCACCCGGTCGATCTGATCCTGTGCTGCAAAGGGATCGAGGCCGGCAGCGGGCGGCTGATGAACGATGTCGCCGCGACAGCTTGCGACAGCGCCATCGCGATATTGTCCGGCCCGACATTCGCGCATGAGGTTGCGGCGGGGATGCCGACCGCCGTTACGCTCGCTTGCAGCGGCGGCGATGCGCAATGGGATCGCCTCAAACCGCTGATCGCCCGGCCGCAATTCCGCCCCTATTACACGGATGACGTCGTCGGCGCGGAGATCGGCGGCGCGGTCAAGAACGTGCTGGCCATCGCCTGCGGCGTCGTCGATGGGCTTGGCCTGGGGCAGAATGCCCGGGCGGCGTTGATCGCGCGCGGCTATGCCGAAATGCTGCGTTTCGGCGAGGCGCTGGGCGCCCGGGCGGAAACATTGGCGGGACTATGCGGTCTGGGCGATCTGGTGCTGACCTGTTCGTCCACCTCCAGCCGCAATTTCTCACTGGGGCAGGCGTTGGGCGAAGGTCAGGATGCACAAGCTCTGATGCGCGACCGCACCACCGTGGCGGAAGGCGCGCATACGGCGCCCGTGCTGCACCGGCTGGCCCGGGAACGCGCGATCGATATGCCGATCGTGGATGCGGTCAACCGCCTGATCGACGGCGCGCCGGCAAACGACATCGTCCAGCAGCTTCTTTCCCGTCCGCTCACGACCGAAACCGGCCCATCCTGACGGGTTCGATGTGACAGTCGCATGACGGACACCGCACGCCCGGCGGCCCCACCCGATGAACGGCGCGATGAACGGCGCGATGATCAACGCGATGATATGGCCGCGCTCGCCAAGGGCGGACGCACCAATGTGTTCGGCTTCATCCTGCGACTGGCGGCTCGCGTGCCGTTCTTGTTCATTGCCGGTCGGCTATACGATGTCGAAGCGGTCGGCCGTTTCGCCTCCGCCCTCGTCATCGTCGAACTGATGGCGCTCATATGTTCGCTGGGCGAGAAGCGCGGGCTGGCGCAGCGGTTGAGCGAAAGCAAGGCGCGCCCGGCCAATGTCGTGTTCGACGGTCTGCTGCTGACCTTTTTGTTTTCCATGATCGCCGCGGCGTTTTTCTGGTTCGTGCCGCAGCCGATGTTCCCGGCCGGCGAATTCAACCGCATCGACAAGCTGCTGGTGCTGGCGATCCCGGCCTATGCGCTGACCGAGATCGTGCTGGCGGCGCAGGCCTATCGTTTCGACATCGCGACCACCGTGCGTGCCCGTGCCATCGTCGAACCGTGGTCGATTTCCATTCTGGCGGGTGCGCTGTTCTTCGTCATACCCGAAAACGGGCTGGAGATGGCCTATCTCGCCTCGATCTATCTGGGGTTGCTCACGGCGCTGTGGCCGTTCCTGCGCGAATACGGCCTGCCGCGCGCGTGGCGTCCGCAACCGCGTACCATGCTGCAACAGACCTGGCGCGCCTTTCCCCTGGCAACGGCGGATGCGGTGGAATGGGGCACGCGGCGGGTGGACATCTTTATCCTCGGCCTGTTCGCCGCACCCGCCGCCGTGGGCATTTATTACATGGCGCAGCAGATCGCCAGTTTGCCGCAGAAACTGAAAACCAGCTTCGAACCTATTCTGGGCCCGGTCATCACCAAGAACCTGAAGACGAAAAACTACGCCGTCATAGCGGCGCAGGTGTGTCAGGTCGGCTTCTGGGTCATCGCGGCGCAGGCGGGGATCGCGCTGGCGCTGGGTGTGCCGGGGGAGGCGGTCATGGGGCTGATCGGACCAAGCTATGTCGGGGGCACCGGCGCGCTCGCGTTCCTACTGGCGGCAGAGGTGGTCGCATCCACCGCCGTCGTGTCGGAGGCTGTGCTGGTCTACACCGCCCGGGTCCGCAACCTTTGGATTTCTATCGCGACTATCGCGGGGCAGGCTCTGCTCACCTTCGCGCTGATCATGCTGGTTGAGGCATATGGACTTTCGGAACCGTTCAAGGCGGCTGCGGCGGCGGGCGCGCTGATGATCGCGCTGGGCATGGCATCGCTGGTGAAGGCATGGCTTCTGTCGCGCATTCTGGGCCACCCGATCAACAATTGGCGCATGGCGGTATTATGGGCGTGCGGGCCGGCGATCGTCATCGGTTACCTTGCGACGCTGCTGCCGGAATGGGCAGAACTGCTGATCGGCATTCCCGCGATCCTGGGCGTCTATTGCTGGATCGTATGGCGTTATGGTTTCGGGCCGGATGATCGCATCCTGTTTCGCAAGAATGTCGGATGATGTTTTAGGGATCGCGGCCCTTTCAACATCGCGTGGCGGACGATAGAACGCCACCTATGTCCGTTCGCCCCATCATTGCGATATGTGTCGGCGTGCTGGTCACGGTCGCGCTCGGTTTTGCAGGCGCCGCGTATAATGCCGGCGCGATGGCGACGGCGCTGGACCGGCAGGCGCGCATGGTCCTCGCGCAGGCGAATGTTCCGGCGATCGAGGCGACATTCGCGACCGCCGATGGCTGGCCCAGCCGCCATCCGGTGCTGTCGGGCGGCGGCGACATGGACGAGGCACAGCGTGCAAATGCCGCTCGTGCCGTCGCGTCGATCCCGGGGGTCGGCGGCATCCGCTGGATCGACGGTTCGATGGTCGCCGCGCAGGGTTCGCAGATGGCGCAGCCGCTGACCCCGCTGCATTGCCAGGACGATGTCGAGGCCCTGCTGCGCGCGCGCACGATCCGGTTCGAGGAATCCAGCAGCGCGATCGACATTGCCAGCGGCGAATTGCTGGACGAGGTGGCGGACGCCCTGCGCCCCTGCCTCGGCAGCATCATCGCAATCACCGGTCACACTGACAAATCCGGACCGGAACCAGGGAACATCGCGCTGTCCCGCGAACGCGCGCTGGCCGTACGGCTGGCGCTGCAGCAACGGGGCATTCCGCGCGATGGATTGCGCGCGAGCGGTGTCGGTTCGAGCGATCCGGTGAACGGTCTGGCCCCCGGCGATCCGGCCAATCGCCGTATCGAATTCTCCGTGATCGCAACCGAACCGATTTTGCCTACACCCGTCGATACGCCGGGGGCGCGGTAAATGCCGATCTGGTTCGAACTTATTTTTCTGCTGCTGATTACCTATGCGATCGGGCTTGCCGTCGGCTGGCTGCTATGGGGCAGCGGACGCGGCGATATGGATGAAGCCAGAACCGATCGAACCGGAGATAATGCATGATACAACTCGTCGAAGCCAACTGGCCGCTTTTCGTTATTGCGCTGATCGTTGGTCTGCTGATTGCCTGGTATATATTCGTCGCGACACGGCGGACCACGGTGGAGACGGACCGGACCGACGTGCTCGACGAAGGGCGCGGTCCCGCCGCACGTAATCAGGCGCTGATCGATGCGCCATCCGCCGCTGCGCCTTCCGTGGTCGAACCGCCTGCATCGCAGCGCGACAACCCGCTTGCCGGAACGCAGCCGGCGACCCGTGAAACGGTTGCCGTGCAACCTACAGAAGTGAACCCGGTCGCGCCTACGGCCAGTCCGGTCATGGCCAACACGGTCCGCCCCGTGGCCCCCGAAACGGCGGGCACGGGGGATGGCGACGACCTCACCCGCATCAAGGGTGTCGGCCCCAAACTGCGCACGATCCTGGCCGAACACGGCGTGACGCAGTTCCAGGAGATCGCACAATGGACCGATGCCGACATCGACGCGATCGATGCAAAGTTGGGCAAGTTTCAGGGCCGCATCCGCCGCGATGCCTGGGTTCCGCAGGCTCGGATGCTGCAATCGGGCGACACCGCCGGCTATGAAAGCCAGTTCGGTAAGCTGTAACGCGGATTGTCCGCTTGCCCCGTCGCCGCGCGCCTGCGATGGTCCGTTCAACATGAAGGAGTAGACATGGCCGGTATGGTGCCTTTCCAATGGGACGATCCGTTTAATCTGGAATCCCAGCTTTCCGACGAAGAACGCATGATCCGCGATGCCGCGCACGGCTTTGCGCAGGGCGAATTGCTGCCACGCGTGCAGGACGCCTATCGCAACGAAACCAGCGCGCCCGAACTGTTCCCCCTGATGGGCAAGGCCGGTCTGCTGGGTGCGACCGTGCCGGAAAAATATGGCGGCGCGGGTTCCAGCTATGTCGCTTACGGTCTGATCGCGCGCGAGATCGAGCGGGTCGATAGCGGCTATCGATCGATGGCGTCGGTCCAGTCCAGCCTCGTGATGTATCCCATTCAGGCCTATGGCAGCGAGGAACAGCGCAA